>JBCCQU010000249.1:0-4087 GCA_039208875.1 Planctomycetota bacterium | reverse complement strand
GCTGCCGCTCACCGGCGTCGAGTGCATCGACATGATCATCACCGATCTGGCTGTGCTGGAAATGGACGCGGAGCGTCGCCGGTTTCGGCTGACCGAGCTCGCGCCCGGTGTGACGACCGACGAAGTCGTGCAAAAGACAACCGCCGAGCTGATCATCGAAGGCGAGCCTGCAACGATCGAACTCGGCGGGTAGTCGTTTCAGTCACTCAGACTGCAGCTACGCGATCAACCATCCGTGCCCTCATCGATAGCTTCCATCGTCGGAGCCTCCGGCGCATCGCCCTCGCCGAGCTGCGGCTCGCGGCCCAGTGCTCGGTCGACCGATGCCCGGAACTCCGCTGCGAGATCGACCGAGTATTCCTCGTTCGGGATCTCAGCGGCATCGGCCTTTGCTTGGGCGAGACGAATCAGCTCCTTGATCTGCTCATCGCTCACGGTGCTCGGGTCGTTGAGATCGAAGCTGAACTCTCCATTAGAACCACGCGTGACGGTGCCGATCTGCTGGATCATCGGGTCGAGTTCGGTCTCATCGATCTGGCCTTCGACAACGCCGCGAGCGACGCGGCCGAGCGCTAATTTGCCGGCTGCCTTTTCTTCATCAGTCAGCCCGCTGGAATCGATGTAGGCCGTTTGGATTCCGCTGACAGCCCCAACCGCGATCACGGGCGAATTCGTAAAGACCTCGTTCACGATCGTGCCGAGTTCTTCGAACGTGAGTTGCTCGTTCTTGAAGTCATCGATGACGATCTGAATCTCTGCCTTGAGCGGCTCTGCTTGCTCAGCAGCGAGACCCGACTCATCGATAACCGTGTTCATCACGCTTTCCATGCCGGTGCTGACCCATGACCGCCAGTTCATGGCGAGCAGTACGCCGCCGATGATGACGAGGACAACCACGACACCAAGCACAGCGAGGCAGCCGCCCAGCAGGCCGCCGCGGCGAGACCACGCACGCCGAATGCTCGGATTGTCACGACCAGTGTTGTTGCTGTGCACTTTGATTCCCCAACTTGCCCTGATGCGCTCTGGTGTGGCCGGGCTCCGCGGCATCGGCCTCTACTTCTTCGGTACGGTAACGCGATGCTTTCAGACCCGCACGATCCGAACGACGCTCACGGCCTTGGTTGGTTCGACGCCCATCTCGACCTGGCGTACCTGGCCGAGACGGGCCGAGACATGCACGCCGAGCCAGACGACTGCCGCGGTCGGTATCAGCCGGCCGCCGTCACGCTGCCGTCGCTGGCTTCGGGCAAAGTGACTGCCTGCCTGGGCACGATCTTCACGCAAGCCGTCCCCGATCCCGCCTCGCCGGAGGCCGAGACCGGGGCCTTCGCGTACCCCATCGACGACGCCGAAGCCGCCCGCGTGTGCGGCGTGCGGCAGCTCAAGCTCTATCACGCCTGGCGTGATGCCGGCCTGATTCAGTTGCTCCCAACCCATGGCAACCCGTGGCCCGAGCAAGCCGCACCGCTCACACTCGGCGTGCTTATGGAATGCGCCGATCCAATCGTGTCGCCCGACGATCTCGGCGAATGGGTCGAGGGCGGAGTCGTCGCGATCGGCATGAGCTGGGTGTATCAATCGCGATACGCCGGCGGCAATGCGACCGACACCAAGCAGCACCGCGGCGGCACCGGGCTCACCGATCTCGGCCGATCGCTCGTGGCTGCCATGGATGAGCACCGCGTTCTGCACGACGCAAGCCATCTCAGTCGCCGATCGCTCGATGACTTGTTCGAGGTGACCGATGCCATGGTCGTGGCAACACACTCCAACGCGGCGAGCCAATTGCCGAACGATTACAGCATTCGCGCGCGCAATCTCGATGACGAAGCCATCGCCGAGATCGGCAGGCGCGGGGGCGTCGTCGGTCTCAACCTCTTTTCGCTTCTCGTTTCAGGCAATGACACCGGCCGTGCGACCATCGACGATGCGGTCCGGCATGTCGAGCACATCTGCGAAGTGATGGGGCACCGCCGAGGCATCGGGCTCGGCTCCGATATGGACGGCGGTTTCCCAGCCGACAGATTGCCGACCGGCATCGATCAGCCAAGCGATCTGGCAAAGCTATCGAGCGCACTGCTCGAGCGGGGCTGGTCAGCTCCCGAGGTCGCCGGGTTCATGCGCACCAACTGGCAACGCGTCCTCAGCACTCGCTGATTCTTCGGCTCGCTCCCGGCACACGCCGCACCACATCACGGCTGTCACCGTTGGCTCGTGCCCGTGCGGTGGGATGTACTTCGCCAAGCGAGCGAGAAATCGCTGGTTGAAGCGTTCTTCGCCGAGCGTGTAGTCGGCGTTGTTCTGCGTGTATGCATACTCGCCGGTCACGATCCGTTGCAGCCGATCTACACGGGTCTGCGGCGCGGGGTGCGTCGACATGATCTCCGGCGGTCGTCCGCCCTCGGCTGTTTCGCCGAGCAACTGCTGAACCTGCACCGCGCCCATCGGGTCCCAGCCTTCCGCGACCATGTACCGCACGCCGAGCGCATCGGATTCGAGCTCTTGATCGCGGCCGAACTTCAGCAGGTAGCCCTGCCCGCCAGCGCCGATAATCGCGGGCACAGCCGTCGCGATCCACTCGGTATCCGACTGCGATGCCCCGATCGCGGCACCGACCATCAGCCCGGACACGAGCATCTGCCGGCTCATGCGCTCATTGATGTGCCTAGCGGTCACGTGGCCGATTTCGTGCCCGACGACGGCTGCGAACTGGGCCTCGTTCGTCATTTTCTCAGCCAGACCCCGCGACATAAACACCTTGCCACCGGGCAGGGCGAATGCGTTGATGACGTCGGAATCGAGCAGCGTGAACTCCCACGGCAGTGACGGATTCTCGCCCTCGGTGTGCCGCGCCATGCGTTGGCCGACCTCTTCGAGGTACGCCTGCAACTGGGCGTCCTGCACCCGGCCGCCGTACTCCTCGGTGAGCTGCGGCGAGGCCTCGCTGCCGAGAGCGATCTCACGCTCACGGCTCAGCAGATTGAGCTGACTACGACCCGTCGTCGGATTCACCGTGCACGCTGCCAAGCCCGCGGACACCGCCAGCAGCCCGATGGGCATCAAACAGCGTGAAGCCAAGCGGCTGAGATGAGCGAAGCGGCCTACGTTGAAGAGCGTGTCGAGCATGCCCGGCTCCATCGGATCAATCCTGGGGAAAGTGTGAATCAGCCCTCTCAGACTACCCGCGACGCTGCCGAGAGTTCCGCTGCCGGCGGTCCGGCATGGTCCGATGCAACGCTCGCCGGCCTCCACGACCGCGGCGATAAGGCCGAACGCGTCCGGGCGATGTTCGCAGCCATCGCCCGCAGCTACGACCTCAACAACCGCGTGCACTCGCTCTGGCAAGATCAGCTCTGGCGTCGTCACGCGGTAAAACGCGGGCACGTGCGCGACGGCGATGTCGTCGTCGATGTCGCGTGCGGCACCGGCGATCTCACGCAAGCGTTCGCTGAGCGTTCGCCTGCAGCCAAGGTCATCGGCATCGACTTCACGCCGCAGATGCTCGACCTCGCCCGAGTCAAGCAGCAATCGCTCACCGACGACACAGGCGACCGCATCGAGTATCGCCAGGGCGACGCGATGGCGCTCGAGCTCGACGACGACTCGGTCGATGTGCTGTCGATCGCCTTCGGCATTCGCAACGTGCAACGGCCCGATGACGCAATCGCTGAGTTTGCCCGAGTGCTTCGGCCGGGTGGCCGCCTGGTCATTCTCGAGTTCGACACGCCGAAGTTCCCACCGATGCGGTGGTTCAACGATTTCTACGCCGGCTGGGTCATGCCTCGGACAGCGACGATCATCAGCCGCGACAAATCGGGGGCGTATCGCTACCTGCCCAAGAGCGTCGGCGCGTTTATGTCGCGCGAGGAACTCGTCGGCAAGCTTGAGACAGCCGGCTTCAGCAACGTGCGAGCAAAGTCGCTGAGCTTTGGCATCTGCGCCTGCTACAGCGGAACACTCGCCTAGCGACGTCCGCGAGCGTTGCGATCTCTGTACGCTGTCGAAGAACATCTGTCCGGGGAGACGGAGCACGCAGCATGCAGGTCATGGATACGATCTATCAACGCCGTTCGGTCAAGCACTT
>JBCCQU010000248.1:0-4088 GCA_039208875.1 Planctomycetota bacterium | reverse complement strand
CCTGCCCCTGGCACGCCTCGCACCGCCCGCCGCCGTTGTGGCTCGCGACGTTGAAGCTGAACCGCCCCGGCTTGTAGCCACGGATCTTCGCTTCCTTCGTCTGGGTGAAGATCTTCCGCACATCGTCGAAGAAGCCCGTGTACGTCGCGGGGTTCGACCGCGGCGTGCGCCCGATCGGTGACTGATCCACCTCGATCACGCGATCGATCTGGTTCAGTCCGTTCACCCGGCTGTGCGCACCGGGGATGTCGCGCGACCCAAGCAGATGCTTGCGGCACGCCTTCAGCAAAATCTCATTCACGAGCGTCGACTTGCCCGAGCCCGACACACCGGTCACGCACACCACGCCGCCCAGCGGAAACGCGATGTCCACGCTCTTGAGGTTGTTGGCCTTCGCGCCCTTCACCGTGAGCGCGCGCTTGCCCGGCTGCAGCTTCCGCCGCTCCTTCGGCACATCGATGCGCTTGCGGCCCGCGAGATAGTCACCGGTCAGCGAGCCGGCCACGTTGCAGATGTCATCCACCGTGCCCTGCGCAACGATCTCGCCGCCGTGCACACCCGGCCCGGGCCCGACATCCAGCACATGGTCAGCCGAACGGATCATGTCTTCGTCGTGCTCGACGATGACAACAGTGTTGCCGATGTCAGCCAGGTGCCGCAGCGTGCGGATAAGCCGATCGTTGTCGCGTTGATGCAGCCCGATCGTCGGCTCATCCAGCACATAGCACGCCCCAACCAGCCCCGATCCCACCTGCGTGGCCAGCCGGATGCGCTGCGCCTCGCCGCCCGAAAGCGTCGCCGTGCGCCGATCAAGACTCAGGTACTCCAAGCCGACCGACGTGAGGAACCGCAGCCGACTCGCGACCTCGCGCTGAATCGGCTCAGCGATCATCTGTTGCTCTTTGGTCAGCTTCAGCCCATCGATGAACGCGGCAGCGTCGTTGATGTTGAGTCGCGCGAGTTCCGCGATGTTCAGCATCGTGCCGTCGTTCGTCGGCCGGCCGATCACCGTATCGCTGAGTGCCCGGTCAACTTCCGCCTTGTGCGTGCTCGAAAGCTGCACGTGCAGCGCTTCGATCCGAAGTCGGTCGCCGTTGCACGTCGGGCACGTCCGCTCGGCCATGAACGGATGCAGGTGGTCCTTCACCCAGCTCGATTCGGTCTTCTCGAACCACGACGCGAGCATGGGCAGCACGCCCTTCCACTCGATGCCGAGGATGTCCATGTCATCCTCGGTCGTGCCGTGGAAGAGGATGCGTCGTGCTTCGTCGTCGATGTCGCCGATGCGCGTGTTGATGTCGAGGCCGACCGCTCGGCAGAATCGCCGAAGCAGCCGCGGATAGATCATGCCGCCCGGGCCGTTCTTTTTCCACGGCGCGATGCCGCCGCGCTGCAGCGTCTTGTCCGGATCCGGCGCGACAAGCTCCTCGACAAACTCCAGAATCGCACCGAGCCCGTGGCACGCCGGGCACGCGCCGTAAGGACTGTTGAAGCTGAACAGCCGCGGCGAGATTTCATCGATCGCGTACTCCGGCTGCTCCGGATCGGCAAACTTCTCGCTGAACGCGTGGTCCTTCCAATGGTCGCCGTCTTCGACGCTGAAGATCACGCTGCCGTCGCCGAGCCGCAACGCCGACTCGACCGACTCCGCGAGCCGTTGCCTATCCGACGCGTTCAGCACAAGCCGATCAACCACCGCCTCGATCGAGTGCTTCTCGTAGCGGCCCAGGTCGAGCGGGTTCTCGCCGCCTTCTTTGAGCGCATCGCGCAGGTCTTTCACATCGCCGTTGACGCGTGCCCGCGTCCAGCCCTGGCTGTGCAGCTTCTCGCACGCGTCCTTATGAAAGCCCTTCTTGCCGCGCACAACCGGGGCCAGCACCAGCACGCGTTGCCCGTCGGGCCACTTCATCACCGCATCGACGATCTGGCTCGCCGCCGTCGCCGCGATCGGCCGACCCGCGCGCTCGGTCACGGTGCCGTCGCGCTTGGTCTTGCTCGGCGCCCACGAATACGCCGTGCCGCAGCGGGCATACAGCAGCCGCAGATAATCGTAAATCTCCGTCGTCGTCGCGACGGTCGAACGCGGGTTGTGCGCAGCCGAGCGTTGCTCGATCGCGATCGTCGGCGGGATGCCCTCGATCTCATCAACGTCCGGCTTCTTCAACTGATCCAAGAACTGCCGTGCGTACGCCGACAGCGATTCCATGTACTTCCGCTGACCCTCAGCGAAGATCGTGTCGAACGCCAGCGAGCTCTTGCCCGAGCCCGACAACCCTGTGATGACCACAAGTTGATCACGTGGGATATCAACATCGATGCCCTTGAGGTTGTGCTCGCGGGCACCGCGCACGCGGATCGACCGAAGGTCAGCGCTGGCCGGCTTCGATGCTGGCTTCTGCGCCGGCTTCGGTCCGGCCTTTGCCGAGGTCTTTTTCGCGACCTTCTTCGCTGAGCCACGCTTCTTCTTGGGCAGTGGTTTCGGCTCGATCGCTCGCTCCGCGTCCGCTTTCGGCATCCGTGACCTCCAGCCGCGATGGTAGGGCGGTCACCCCGGCTGCCGATCACCCGTCAGCATCTTCGGCTTCCTCCCGCTTCGCTGCCGGCTGCTCGCCGCTCCCCTCAGCCTCCGGCTGCACCTGCTCATTCACCCCCGGCACCCCCGGTGGCAACGGAGCAAAGTTCTGCCGAGCCCTCTGCAGCAGACCCACCAGCACCAGCCCGATCGCCACGCCGACGAAGTACACGCCGAACCGCCGGACCATGTCGCCCGGCTTGCGATAGCCACTCGATCCCTTCTTCTCCGCACTCACGGCGTGCTCTTCCTCTTCTTGCGTTTGCTGCCCGGCCGCGTGCCCGGCGTGCCCGGCTTCTTGCTCCGTCGCCCCTTGCCGCCCTTGCCGCTCCGCAGCGCTGCCTCTACCTCGCTCCGCTTGATCATCAACGGCTCGCCGTCATCCTCCGGCACATCCTCGCCCGGCTCGGCCCTCGCAGCATTTGCCGGGTCGGCCACCACGCCGCCGTGCTCGGCGATCAACTCCCGCACCTGCTTCGCCTGGTCGCGCAGCTCACCGGCTAGCTCAAATTCCATCTGCTCAGCCGCGGCCAACATCTCCGATTCCAGATCCGCCAGCAGCGCCTTGGCCTCCACCCGCGGCTCGACCTCGCCCACAGCCTCGCGAGCTGCACGCCGCGCCTGCAGCACGTTCTCGATGCCGCGACGAATCTCCTTCTTGATCGTCTTCGGCACGATGCCGTTCGCCTCGTTGTACGCCAGTTGCTTCGCCCGCCGCCGCTCGGTCTCATCGATCGCCTCGCGCATCGATGGCGTCATGCTGTCGGCATACATGATCACCTTCGAATTCGCGTTACGCGCAGCCCGTCCCATCTGCTGAATCAGGCTCGTCGCCGATCGCAAGTAACCTTCCTTATCGGCATCGAGGATGCACACCAGCGATACCTCGGGCAGGTCGAGCCCCTCGCGCAGCAGGTTCACACCCACCAGCACGTCAAAGCGTCCCTCGCGAAGCTCGCTCAGAATCATCACGCGGTCGAGCGTTTCGATCTCGCTGTGCAAGTATCGAACCTGCAGCCCTTGCTGATCGAGATAACTGGCCAGGTCTTCGCATAGCCGCTTCGTCAGCGCCGTCACCAGCACACGCTCGCCGCGCTCGATGCGGATGCGGCACTGCTCCAGCAAGTCCTGCACCTGCCCGTCCGCCGGCTTGATCTCGACCTCCGGATCGACAAGCCCCGTCGGCCGAATCACCTGCTCATGCACCACGCCGCCGGTCTTCTCAAGCTCGTAGGCCGAAGGCGTGGCGCTCACATATGCGGTCTTCGGCACCATCGCCTCAAATTCCTCGAAGCGCAGCGGCCGATTGTCCATCGCGCTGGGTAGCCGAAAGCCGTGATCGACCAGCACCTGCTTGCGTGCCTTGTCGCCGTTGAACATCGCCCGGATCTGCGGCACGGTCACGTGGCTCTCATCGATGATCAGCAGCCAATCGCCGAGGTTCCGCCGCGTCGGGCTGCCCTTGAGCTCGAAGTCACCGTCACCGCCCCCGTCACCATTGCCCACCGCCGAACTG
>JBCCQU010000247.1:0-4092 GCA_039208875.1 Planctomycetota bacterium | reverse complement strand
GCTGCTCTCCGGCTACGGCCTTGTCGTCAACCTCAACGGCACCGGCGGCGGCATCATCCCCACAGACATCGCCTCCTCCATGGAACGCCAGATGCAGCTCAACGGCATCGGGCAAGGTGCCGACTTCGACCAAGGCCCACTGGTCGACCCATCAACCGGCCGACCGCTCACAGCATCCGCACTCCTACAAAGCGAAGACGTCGCGGTGGTGCTGGTGCAAGCTGTCATCCCGCGTGGCTCGCCGCGCGGCCGCAACTTCGACGTCTTCGTCAACGCCATCAACGCCACATCGCTCGAGGGCGGCCTGCTCTGGACGACGCCGCTCAACCTCGGCCCGCCATCGACCTTCGGCGGCCCGCAAACGCAGATCATCGGCGAGGCCTACGGCCCCATCTTCATCAATCCCTTCGCCGAGCCCGGCCTCGATCCAAGCCAAGACTCCGGCGCACTCTTCCGCAGCTCAGGCCGCATCCTCGAAGGCGGCACGATCACCGCGCCGCTCGCTGCACAACTCGCGATGGACACCCCGTCCCACGCCCGCGTCCAACGGCTCGAGCAGTCCATCCGTTCCCGCTTCCCCGAGACACGCTTCGACGAAGGACCTGCAGCCCGCGGCGTCGACGACGTCACCATCAACCTCCTCATCCCCACCGAATATCGCGAGAATCCGGAAGAGTTCCTGTCGCTCGTCGAACATCTGCAGGTCGATAACCGCTTCGCTCCCGAGTACGGCAGGCGATACGTCGCTGCACTCCGCGAAGACCCACGCCTCGCCGGCCGCGTCTCGTGGCTGCTCCGTTCGCTCGGCGATCCCGGCATCCCCTTCGCCCGCGAGCTCTACAACGAGCGCGACGGCCGCCTCCGTCTGGCCGGGCTTCGCGCCGGTGCCAAGCTCGGCGATCCACTCGTCGAAGACGGCCTGCTCGCCTTCGCGACCAATCCACGTTCGCGCGAACGTCTCGAAGCCATACGCCTGCTCGGCGAAGCCGACACCGGCCCGCAGACCGACGCCGCACTCCGCGAACTCGCCGCGTCCGGCGAGCTTGTTGTGCGCACCGCCGCGTACGAATCACTCGCCCAGCGTTCTGAGATCGCCCACACCAACCGTCTCATCTCGGCGTCGTCTTCGCTCGGCGCGGGTGCCGCACTCAACCGGCGCGAGGCCGAATTGCGAGCATCACTCGCGTTCCCAGCAGATCCTGTTCGCGGCGTCAGTCGCCGCCTCGTCGCCGGCAAGTTCGTCCTCGATGTCGTGCCCTTCGGCGACCCGATGATCTACGTCGTCCAGCAGGGCCGTCCGCGCATCGTCATCTTCGGCGAGGATGCCCGCATCGCCAAGCCGACCGTCATCGACACGTGGTCCGATCGCTTCATGATGATCGCAGACCGGGCCGACGACCCCATCCGCCTGCTCTATCGCGATTACCGCACGGGCCAGATGGCGCTCGATCCCGACGCGCCGGACGGCCTCGCGGAACTGGCCGACTACCTCGCCCGCAGATCGGCCCCCGAGTTCGACGCCCCCGGCCTCGACCTGTCGTACTCTGAGACCGTCGGCGTGCTCCACGCCATCGCGGAGGCGCAGGGCAGCCGCCTCGCGTTCGCGACCGAGGAAGACCGCCTCATCGCGGCCGTCACGTCCTTCGGCACCGATGCCGGCAACCGCCGTCGGCCCGAGATCGACGCCGCCTCCGAGCCGCCGCCCGACTTGCCGACCAACCCGCGCGAGCCGCGTCGCCCGCGCGTCGTGCCGCTGAACACGCCGCCGGCCGCCGCGCGGTAGCCAGCGGCACGGATTGGTCCGGTTCTCGGAAGCTCCTCGCGCTGTTTCTGCCGCTTCTGAGCACTTTGTGCCGATGCGTTCCCCTCAACCCGCAAGCATTGCGTTATCCTGCTACCAGTCAGTCGTGCCCGCCCGCCAAGGCCAGGATGAAGCCAAGGCGGATCCCGATGCGTCGAGCGCTCAACATGGAGGTTGCATGCGCCTCGCAAAGCTCACACTTACCGGCTTCAAGTCCTTCGCCGACCGCACCGAATTCACGTTCGATGACGCCCTCACCGGCATTGTCGGCCCGAACGGCTGCGGCAAGAGCAACGTCGTTGACGCCATCAAGTGGGTCCTCGGCGAACGCTCATCCAAGAGCCTCCGCGGCAAAGAGATGATCGACGTCATCTTCGCCGGCTCGTCGGCCCGCAAGCCGGCCGGCATGGCAGCCGTCGCGCTCGCTTTCGATAACCCGATCATCGCGGGTCGGGCAGACCAAGCGCAAGCCGCCGCGGCGCTCGAAGCTCCTGATGCCACCGAGGCCACCGATGGATCGGCCGAGTCCGATCCCAATGCCGAGCCCGACAGCGAACTCACTTCCGCGCCGACACTGATCGATCGCCGCGCCGCCCGCCGCCGGGGTCTGCCCATCGATGCCGACGAGGTCGAAGTCGAACGCCGCCTCTATCGCGACGGCACAAGCCAGTACCTCATCAACGGCAAGCGCGCACGCCTCCGCGACATCCGCGAACTCTTCCTCGACACGGGCATCGGCGCCGACGCCTACTCCATCATCGAGCAAGGCAAGGTCGATGCCATGCTCCTCGCGAGCCCCATCGAACGCCGGAACATCTTCGAAGAAGCCGCCGGCATCGCCCGCTACAAGCAGCGCCGCATCGAGTCGCAACGCAAGCTCGAGAAGACCGAGCAGAACCTGCTGCTCACACGCGAACAGCTTGAATCCACCGAACGCCGCCTGAGGCTCGTCAAGGGACAGGCCGCCAAGGCCCGCGTCTTCCAACAACTCGACGACGAGTACCAGGCGCTCCGCCTCGCCGTCGCGTTCGAGCAATACGATGATCTCCGCCAACGGCTCGAAGGCCTGACTAGCCGCCTCGAACGCCTCGAAGGCGAGCGGTCTGTAGCCCAGTCCGATCTGCAAGCCGCCGAGGCCGACCAGCAGACCGCCGATCTTGCCGTCGCCAAAATCAACGACGAGCAGCGCACCGCAGTGGCCGCACGCACCGAGGCCGGCCACCGCATCGAGCGCGCACGCGAACGCAAAACGATGAGCGAGCGAGCCATCGCCGACGCCGAACGGCAAGCGCAGACCGATCGCGAGCGCCACCGCGAGGCCGCAGCCCGCATCGAACAGCTCGAAGCGCAGGCCGCCGACCTCCGCGAACAGGCCGCAGCACTGGCAGAGACACTCAGCGAAGCAGAGCGCCGCCTGGCCGAAGCCGAGGAACAACGCGCCGCCGCCGCCGAACGCTCAACAACCTCGCAGACAGCCCTCGCATCCAAGCGTGCCGCCGCGGCCAACATCGACCGCGAACGCACGCACCTGCTCGCGTCCGTGCAGTCCGATGAGAAGCGTGCCGAGCAAGTCCGCGAACAGCTAGCCAAGCTCGCCGACCGCGCCGCGGGTCTCGAGGGCGATGCCAGCGCCCTCGAGCGCGAACGCGCAGCCGTCGCAACCGAGCACGACCGCCGCAAGCAGACCATCGCCGATGTCGAAGCCAAGCTCGCCTCACAAGACGCGAGCTCCGCATCGCTCTCCGACGATCGTCAGCGGCAGGCGTCTCACCTCAGCGATCTCGAGCAGTCAGCCGTGCGCCTCGATAGCCGCCGCCAAACGCTCGACGAGATGCTCACCTCCCGCGTCGGCCTGGGCGAGGCCGTCCGCGATGTCCTTGAACGCCGCGACGCCGGCACCGGGTTCGCTAGCGTCATCGCGCCGCTCGCCGAACTCATCCAGACCGAGGCCGATCACGCCTCCGTCGTCGAGGCCGCACTCGGCGGCTCGCTCCGCGCCCTCGTTGTCAACGCCATCGACGATCTCCCATCGCCCGCCGAACGCGACGACCTCGCCGGTCGCGTCACGTTTGTCCCCATCGCCCGCGTCTCCGCACCCGCCATCGGCGACCGACGCGCACTCCCCGATCTCTCCAGCTTCGCCGGCCGCGTCACGCCGCTCCGCGCGCTCGTCCGCCCGGCCGACACACTCAGCGATCCGCACCTCGCCGAGCGCGTCGCCGCGCTCCTCGATCGCCTCCTCGGCGAGACCTACGCCGTCACCGATATCGACGCCGCGATGATGCTCGCCG
>JBCCQU010000246.1:0-4139 GCA_039208875.1 Planctomycetota bacterium | reverse complement strand
GAGGCGGCGATCCGCGGCGATCGGCCGATCATCGAGGGCCGGGAGCTGCCGGCGGGTGCCGACGACGCCTTTGTCGGGCCTTGAGCGGGTTGGTTGCGGGTAGAACCTCGCCTGCGGCGGTGTCGGGGCCTATCGTTGCGGCCCGGCAGAGATTGGTGTGATCACCGGCCGGGCCGAAGCTGACGATCGATTTGGAGCCGAGCGTGCCGAAGAACAAGAGCCACAAGGGCCTGCTGAAGCGAATCCGCATTAGCAAGACGGGCAAGGCTCGTCACCGCTCGGCGTACCACAAGCACCTGAGCTCGCACAAGAGCGGCAAGCGGCTGCGTCAGTTGCGTGCCGATCGCTACATGGCCAACTCGGACGCCAAGCGTCTCGAGAAACTGCTGTTCCGCCGCCTTCGTGGCCGCACGCAGCCGAAGACAGCACTCAAGCGTTCGCCGTCGCCGGAAGCCCGCCGTGCGATGCGTGAGGAAGCCGCGAAGGCTGCCTCGAAGGACTAACCAGAACGACTGATTGACCAGATGCACAGCCCCTCGGGATTGCAAGCCGACGGATCGACCTGATCTGTTGCCCCGCTGGGCGTGAAGGAGACGACCGATGCCCCGTGCACGCAAGGGCGCAGCCCGCAACCAAGCCAAGAAGCGAATCTTCAAGCAAGCCCGCGGTTACCGCGGTGCGCGGAAGAATCACTACTACCTCGCGCGTGACGCGGTGCGTCGCGCGGGTGTGTATGCGTACCGCGACCGCCGCCAGCGCAAGCGTGACTATCGCGCCATCTGGATCACGCGGATCACTGCGGCGTGCCGCATGCGTGGCACGCGGTACAGCCGATTCATCAACGGCCTGAAGCACTCGGGCGTGCTGCTGAACCGCAAGATGCTGAGCCAGATCGCCATCGAAGAGCCGAAGCTGTTCGATGAGCTGGTCGCGTTGGCGGAGGCGTCGACGACGGCTCCCGCTGCCAAGCCGGCCGCGGCCTGAAGTAGACCTGTTGAGGCATAGCTCATGAACTGGTGGGTGGCATCGGCGTGGGATGCCGGTCCGGCTTACCTCGTGAGCTGGATCTTCTGGGTGATCTTTTCGATCAGCCTGCATGAACTCGGTCACGGCTGGGCTGCGATCCGTCGCGGCGATGACACACCCATCGCGCTTGGCCGCATGACATGGAATCCGATTGTCCACATGGGGCAGGCGTCGCTCATCGTCTTCGCGATCATCGGCATCGCGTGGGGCAGCATGCCCGTGAATCCGTCGCGGCTGCGCGGCCGCCACGCGGAAGCTTTCGTTGCAGTCGCTGGCCCGCTGATGAACCTGGGTTTGTTCGTCGCGTCGGCCGTCGTTTGCGGGCTGTGGATCGCGATCGGCCCGAAGCTGAGCTTTGTGCCGGACAACGTGCTGTCGAACATCGAGACGTTCTTTTGGGTCGGGGCGTTTCTGAACGTCGCGTTGCTGTTGCTGAACCTGCTGCCGGTGCCGCCGTTGGACGGTTCGCGGATCGTGGCTGACTATGTGCCGTCGTATCGCGATCTCATCTATGGCCCGAACGGGCAGTTGTTTGGTCTGGGCATGCTGCTCGTGATCTTCTTCTTCGGCGGCAGATACCTCTTTGGCGCCGCGATGTACGTCGCGAGTGTGCCTGTCGGTTTAGTCTCTTCGCTGGTGCCGTAGCGTTAGCGGCCGCGGGTCTCGATGCCGTTCGACAGTGCCGCGGCGCCGCAGAGTCGGTACAGGATGCGCGCGCCGACGTTGGCGTCGCACTCGGTCGGTCCGGGCGCGACCTCGACGAGATCGAAGCCGACGATGCGCTTGCCTGCGCGCACGATCGCGTGCAGCAGTTGCGATGCGTCGCGGAACGTCAGCCCGCCGGGCACGGGCGTGCCCGTGGAGGGGCAGAGCGACGGATCGAGGCCGTCGATATCGAAGCTGATATAGATGTTGTTCGGCAGGTCTGAGATGACGTCGTGCCAGATGTTGGCAGCATTCTCACCCGCAGCTATTCGATCGGCGATGTCGTCGTCGAAGTACGCACTGAGCCTGCGATCGGCGTTGATCGCGTCGAGTTCTTCGCGGCAGACATCGCGCACCCCGACGGCGACGAGATTGTCGAGTGTGGGGACCGACGCGACGACGTTGTGCATGACCGACGCGTGGCTGTGCTTCATGCCAAGATACGCGCGGCGTAGGTCGAGATGGGCGTCGATCTGCAGCACGCCGAGGCTGCCGTGGTGCGCTGCGACGGCTTGTATGGCACCGAGGCTCACGCTGTGCTCGCCACCGATGAGGCCGGGTACTTTGCCGGCAGTGAGCAGCTCGGCTGTGCGCTCGCGGATGGTGTTTGTGATGCGATCGCCGATGGCGTCGAGTTGGGCGATGGCATCGTGATCTACGCCGGTTGCCCCGCCGCGCGCGATGATCGGGCGTGCTATGCGATCGGCTTGTTCTGCGAGTTCGATGATGCCGGGCGGCGCGTCGTCCATGTAGATGCCGGCTCGCCACGCATCGCCGAAGCGGCGGTCGGCGAGATCGAGCTGGGCTGATGCTTCGCGGATGGCAGCGGGACCGGCAGCCGTGCCTCGGCCGTAGGTGGTGGTGGCATCGACGGGGGCGGGCGTGAGGACGATGGCAGCCCGCTCGCCCGCGCAATCGATGCCAAAAATCCCGTCGCTGGCATCGCCGGCGTGATCGTCTCGCAGGGTGGGGGCGTCGTTGCTCATCGCGTGTAGGCTATCGCGACAGGGCGGAATCCCTCAGTTTGCAGGAGTAGTGGTTTGGCTGATGCGAAAAACGCTTCGCCGGAGTCGTCGCGAGGCATTCTTGATGCGATCGAGTGGATCGGCAACAAGCTGCCGGATCCGGCGTTTTTGTTCCTCATCGGTGCGCTGCTGGTGATGGTGGCGAGCCACTTCACGTCGCCGAAGCTGCCGGACGGATTCGAGGTGCGCTTCGAGAGCGAAACAGCTCCGAAAGACCGCAACCCGGACGGCAAGGTCGACGGCTACATCTCGTACATTGCCCGCGATGTACCGGTGCTCGACGAGGCTGGGAATCAAGCAATTGATGAGGATGGCAAGCCGAAGTTTGACAAGCAGCGGGCGTCGACACGCGTGGTGACGGGTGACGATGGCGAGAGCGAAGTCCATCTCGTCATCGATGATCTAGATCGCGTCGTGCTTGGCGAAGACGGCGAACCCGTTGATCTCGCAGAGTCGGGTTGGGCGGTGCTCGTTAAAAGTCCGGTCGAGGTTGAGGGCGTGGAGGGTGAAGAGCCGCGGCAGGAGTTGCAGCCGACGGGCGAGGTGCTGTTGTCGACAAGTCTGCTCACAAGCAACGGCTTGTATTGGTGCTTGCAGAGCATGGAGAACAACTTCCTCGGGTTTGCGCCGCTCGGTGTTGTGCTGCTCGGCATGCTGGGTATCGGCGTGGCTGAGAAGTCTGGCTTGATCGCGGCATTGCTGCGCATGGGCATGAAGAATGTGCCGGGCAAGCTGCTCACGCCATCGATGGTGTTTCTCGGCGTGATGAGTTCGCTCGCTTCGGATGCGGGGTACATCGTGTTGCCACCGTTGGCCGCGGCGATATATCTCGCCGCCGGTCGCTCGCCGTTGGTCGGGATTGCGGCGGTGTTTGCCGGTGTGTCGGCCGGCTTCAATGCGAATCTATTGCTCACCAGCCTCGAGCCGTTGATGTCGAACCTGTCGACTGAGGCGGCGAAGATCGTGGACCCGGATCGCGAAGTCGCACCGACAAGCAACTGGTACTTCCTCGCAGCATCGACCGTCATGATCACGTTTGCGGGCTGGCTGACGACGGCGTTGTTTGTTGAGCGGCGGCTTGAGCGGAAGAAGCCGATAGACGGCGGACCGAATCCGGCAGCGGCTAACGATCCCTCGATGAGCGAAGAACTCACGAGTCAAGAGGCGAAAGGCGCGATTGCTGCACTCGGCACGTTTGCTGCAGCGATCATGATGTTTGGCGTGCTCGTGTTCGTCCCCGGCTCGCCCTTGAACGGCATGGACGGCGTCTTTCCTCGATGGGTCGCGGTCATCGTGCCGCTGATGTTCTTTGCGTTTGTGATGCCGGGGATTGTGTACGGATGGTTCGCTGGCAACACCCGGTCAACGAAAGACATCGCCAAG
>JBCCQU010000245.1:0-4150 GCA_039208875.1 Planctomycetota bacterium | reverse complement strand
GCCGCATCGGGGCTGAGACCGTCCGTGACCTGTCGCAGGAAACGCTCGCAGCGTTATCGGATTCCATCGAGCGGTTCGATCCCACCCGCGGCGCGCGGTTCAGCACGTGGCTGCTGGCGATCGCCAAGCACACGCTTGGCGACGAGATCGATCGCCGCATGGCCCAGAAGCGTGGCTCGGGCAAGAAGGCAGCATCGTTTGAAGAGGCTTGGATGATCGGTTCGGGCGAGGTCGCGGTCGATGCGGCCTACGAGGCTGCGGTCTTCAGAGCCAAGGTCGAGCGGGCGATCCGGGCGGTGCAGAATGATGTCGATTTCGTGGATTTCTCGATCTACGAGATGCGGGTGTTCGAGGGCAAGCCCGGTAAGGACGTGGCCGAGGCGTTGGGTGTTTCGGAGCCGACGATTAGTCGGCGTCTGGCCAAGGTGCGGCTGGCGTTGCGTGAGCGGATCGCGGAGACGATTCGGCTGTATAGCTTCACGGAAGAAGAGATTGCCGAGGCGGAGCGGAATCGGCTGGAGCTGAATCCGAGCAAGGCGGATGACGCCGGGTTCGATGAGGCCCTGGCCGAGATCTATCACCGGCAGCAGGAGCTGCGGCAGGCCGACGAGCGTCTCGGCGCCTAGCAGCCGGACGCAGTCGCAGGGCGACCACAGCCCGCGGAGGAACCGCGATGCCAATCATCGGCACACTCTTCATCTTCATCGGCTCGATCTTCGGGCTCACGCTCGCCATCTATCTGCTCGTGAAGTTTCTCGGCATGCTCGGCGTCGTCATCTCGCACGTGTTCGCGTTTGTGCGCGGCATGGTGTCCGATTCGCTGCGCTTCGTCGGCGCCGTCGTCACCGGCATCATCTTCGTGCCATTCATCATCGGGTCGATTTTCATCGGACGCTGGTCGGCCGCTTCGCACTTCGGCCGGGCCTGCCGCGGCGAGCTCATCGCAGCCGGCGCGAGCCTGTATCGCGTCGCGCTCGGGCATCCCGCGCGGCTGGTCGGTCTGCATCATCTCACGCGCGGCGTCGAGGAGCGCATACCCGCTGCCATGGCCGGCGCTCCGACCCGCGACCGCCCGAGCAAGCGGTCAGGCCTGTTCGATGGCTACACGATCACGGGCTCGCTCAAGGCCGGTGGTTCGGGCGGCAAGCTGTACATCGCCACGCCCGACGCTGCGCGGCAGGCGGCGTTCACGCGGGCCGGGCATGCCGAGGTCGATCGCGTTGTCATCAAGACGTTCAGCCTCGGCGATGGCTCGAGCCTGCCACAGATCGTCCGCGAGAGCCGCTCGCTTGACGCGGCAAAGAAGCTCGGTCTCGTGCTCGATCATCAGCTCAACAACGAGCGATTCTTCTACGTCATGCGGTACGTGCCGGGCGAGTCGCTCGGCGTTGTGACGCAGCAACTGCACGCCGAGAGCACCGCGGAAGGCCTTGATAACGCGCGGCTGAGTCGCGGGCTGGGCTACGTCGATGCGTTGCTCGGCACGCTGAGCACCTATCACCGCGGCGGGCTGTGGCACAAGGATGTCAAGCCCGACAACATCATCGTGGCCGATGACGGCGCGCACTTGGTTGACTTTGGTCTCGTCACGCCGCTGCGCTCGGCCATGACGCTGACCACGCACGGCACCGAGTACTTCCGCGATCCGCACATGGTGCGGCTTGCGTTGCAGGGCGTGAAGGTGCACGAGGTCGATGGAGCCAAGTTTGATGTGTACGCCGCGGGTGCGGTGCTGTATGCCTTGGTCGAGAACTCGTTTCCTGCGCACGGCGGGCTGAGCCAGGTCAGCAAGCGTTGCCCGGACGCGATCAAGTGGATCATCCGCCGCGCGATGGCGGACTATGACAAGCGGTACGAGTCGGCGGAGGCGATGCTGGCCGATCTGCGTGCGGTGCGTGCCGCGGCCGATCCGTTCAGCGTTCGGCCCGCAGCCTTGCCGAGCATGTCGGGCGGTGCGATCGAAGACATCGCCGAGCCAACGCCCGAGCCGGCGGATGACTTCGAGCCGATGGCAGCGTTTGCGCGCACGCCGAGACCGGCAGCGAGTGAAGCAGCGCCGGTCGCTGAGCGTGCCGGCTCGCCAGACATCCGCGTGAAGGACTGGTGGAGCGGCAAGTTCGAGGTGGGCAAGAGCGCACCGGCTTCGGCCAAGCCGCGGGCAGCTGCTCCGGTGCCGCCGGTGGTACCGGTTGCGCACGCTGCGCGCACCGTTCGGCCGCCGGCGAGCGAGCAGCTACGCAACGCACGCGAACGTGCGCGCGCCGCTCGTCACCGCGCCCAGCAACGCATCCGCAGCCGCAAGGCCGACCCACGCACCACGTTCAATGCGGGCGTGTTCTTCGCGTTGCTGTTGAGCGTGGTCGCGGTGGGCGGGGCCCTTGCGGTGTATCTGTTGTCTGAGCCAGACGCGCCGCACCGGAGCAGTCAGCTTCCAGCCGACTTTGGCGACCGCATCCATGATGCACAGTCGACCGCAGTCGCCGCTGTGCCCACGCCGCCTGCAATGCCGGCGCTACCCGTGTCGCCGGAGGCCCAGCTCGACCTCACGCTGCTCGTCGTGTCCGATCTCGACGAGCCGATGCACGCGACGACGGTCGATCATCTCGCGCAGGTGTACGACCGGCTGAATGACCGCGGCGTGCGCGTGCTGGGCGATCTTCCCGGCGCGAGCTACCCGGACAACACCGCCGACCTCATCGCAGCGGCACGGGTTCGTCGCGGGCTGGAGCCGCTCGATCGTACGGACACGCTCCGCTTGCTCAATGGCTGGGTGTCGGAGACCGACTCGATCGACGCTTTGCTGTGGCTCGCGCCGGATGGCGACAACACGCCCAAGCGTTTTCTGTCCGTCGCGCCGGGCGATGTCGAGACAGCTTCCGCGATTGCCAACACCACCGACCGCGTGGTCACGCGTCGCGGCGGCTGATCTCGCGCAGCGCTTGCAGCTTGTCGTGCGCACGGCCCGAGTCGATCGCGTCGGCAGCGATCGGTACAGCGGTCTCGAACGACTCGGCCACGCCCGCGACGATGATCGCTGCAGCCGCGTTCAGCAGCACGATGTCGCGCTTCGGCCCCGGCTCGCCCCGCAAGACCGACCGCACCGCAGCAGCAGCCTCGGGCAGATCGCCGGCGCGGAGATCGTCGAGCGTCGTGCGCACAAGCCCCAGCGATACAGCATCGATGTCTTGCAACTCGATGTTGCTGTTGCCGACGTGCGCGAGCTTCGTGGTTGATGTCGTGGTGAGTTCGTCGAGGCCGTCCATGCCGTGCGCGACGATGGCGCGGTCGGCGCCGAGCGCAGCCAAGGCCTGAGCGACGAGTTCGACGAGCTCGGGTTGGTAGACGCCGATGAGCTGGCGTGTTGCGCCGGCGGGGTTGGTCAGCGGGCCGAGAATGTTGAAGATGGTGGGGAAGCCGAGGCTCTTGCGCGGCCCGGCTGCGAAGCGCATGGCCGGGTGATGGCGGATGGCGAAGCAGAAGCACACGCCGACTTCGCGGAGGCACGCAGCCTGCTGCTCGGGCGTGGCGTCGAGATTGACGCCGAGCTCGCTAAGCACTTCGGCCGATCCACGTCCGGACCGCGATCGGTTGCCGTGCTTGGCCACGACGATGCGTCGGTCGTTGCCGGTGTCGGCTGCTGCCGCGACGAGCGCCGCTGCGGTCGAGATGTTGAAGGTCTTGGGCGTGCCGCCGGTGCCGCAGGTATCGATGAGCAAATCGCCCGGGCCGGGCTCGAACGGCACGCGTGCGACGTGCGCGCGCATGGCTCGGGCGGCGCCTGCTACTTCGGCCGAGGTCGGCCCGCCCGTGCGCACCGCGAGGCCCATGAGCACGCCGCCGATCTGTGCTTCGTCGAGGCCGCCCGAGAGTAGCGTCTCGAACAAATCTCGGGCCTGAGCTTCGCCGAGCGATCGGCCCGCAGCGATGTCGTGCAGCAAGTCGTGCGGATTGGGCGAGTTTGGGGTGGCTTCGGGCATGGGCCAACGCTATCCGTGCAGCGGGCGGGCGTCTCGCCCCTACCATCCGCGGATGAGCGCAACGTGTCCCAACACGCGGCGGGTGGCCGGACGGGCAGCGGGCCGGCGGGCTGTGGTGGCCGGGGTGCGGTCGGCGGGGCTGGGTCTGCTTGCCGGCGCCGGTTTGTCGGTCG
>JBCCQU010000244.1:0-4175 GCA_039208875.1 Planctomycetota bacterium | reverse complement strand
CCCGTTTCCGGGTGACGAGGTGGGCGTGTACCACGCACCGAACTACCGACTCATCGGCGAGCACGACTCGCCCGGCACGCACGCCGAGAAGTTCAACGCGCCGGTGGCGAATCTCGCTGCCGTTGGTGATACCGATGCAACGGAGGCAGCCGGCTTTGGGCTCACCTTTCTGACAGCGTGGTCGATGATGGTCGGCAAGGCTCAACTCAAGCCCGGCCAGACCGTGCTCATCACCGGCATCGGTGGCGGCGTCGCGCAGGCTGCGTTCTCGATCGCTGACTACCTCGGTTGCCCGATCTGCGTCACAAGCCGCCATCAGCACAAGCTTGATCGATCGCTCGAACTCGGTGCAGAGCATGCAGTGCTGGACACCGGCGAAGACTGGTCGCGACAGGTGCGAGGCTGGACGCACAAGCGAGGCGTTGATCTCGCGATCGACTCGGTCGGCAAGGCCACGCATCTGTCGTGCATCAAGAGCCTCGCGCGCGGCGGCGCGTACGTCACGCCGGGCTGCACGACCGGCCCCGATGCAACGACCGACCTGGCGCGCATCTTCTGGAATCAGCTCCGCATCCTCGGCTCGACGATGGGGACCGCTGGCGAGTTTGCCGAGGTCGCTGCGCTGTTTCGAATCGGTGCGCTCGAACCCACCGTCGACAGCGTGCACAAGCCGGAAGGCTGCCGCGATGCCTATGACCGGCTCGAATCCGGCGAGCAATTCGGCAAGGTCATCATCGACTGGCGCTGAGCGCATGCAACGCAACGCGTCAAATCAGTCGCCAAATCCGACGTGCAGCGGCACCCAATTCTCCCAACTCTTGATCCGCAGAATGATCTGGCGGGCGATGTTTAGTTGTGTGCGCTTGCCGGTATAGACCGCGATGCGTGCGCCGCTGCCGGCCGGCAGACGCGTGACTTCTTCCGGAGCGTCGGCCATTGTCAGCAGCACCGGGATGCGACCGCGACGCCAGAGATCATTGAATGATGCGACGCTGCCGGACGCGGAGAGTGTGCCCTCGGCGATCAGCGGCTGAATGGCTGTGACTTCCGCGTCGAACACCCTGCCCGGCAACGCATCAAACGCGACCTCGGCCCGATCGCCCGGATCGATGTGCTCAATCTCGGTCTGTCGAAAGCCCGCGACCAGGTATGGCCCCTCATCGTGCTCGAAAACCATCACCTGCGAGAAGCGGACGGGCGCGACGAACTGACCCGGCCTGACCGTGACTTGCACAGCTCGGCCGCGCGCGGGGGCGGTGATCGTTGTGCGTTCGACCTGGTACGCGGCGGCTCCGAGCTCGGCCCGGAGTGAGGCGACGGCTGCACGCGCCTCGGCCAACTCCAAGGCGTTGGTCGCTCCGGCCGCCGCAGCGTTCTCGACTCGTTTGAGTCTCTCCTCAGCCAGCGCCACCTCGGCTTCCAGCGAAGCAGCGCGATCTTCGTACAGCTCCGACCCGATCGAAACCAACGGATCACCGGCCTCGAGCATCTCGCCGCCTGTGACATGCACTTCTTCGATCAAGCCCTGCACCTCGGCCACGATCGGCGTCGTGATCGCGTAGGTGCGCGCATGGCTCGTCATCGGCTGATATCGACTCAGCATCATCACGCCGAAGAAGATCACGCCGAGGACGATGAAGATGGAGGTCACCACCGTCCAGAGGTTGATCGGCAACAGCTTGAACTTCTTAAAGATCAGCCACCATGCGAGCCCGAAGGTGCCAAAAACCAGCTCAAGCATCGCGTGCCTCCGATTTGGTCGTCGCTGTCGAGCGCTGCACCGATGCCTCGAGCACTGCGAGCCTCGACCGGAGTTTCTCGATCTCTTTGACCATGTTGTTGTTGACTGGCTGGGCGGCATCGTCAACCGCTACGCGAACAGCCTGCGGCGACGACACCGCCCACAGAAAGACCAGCGGCCAGATCGCGTGCAACGTGAACAGACTCAGCCAGCACGCGTAGTGAATCGCCTCGGTCTGCGGATGCCCGCGACGCTTGGCGATGCGATGCGGCAGATCATGCAGAAACACCAACAGATACAGCAGCGCTGTAACCGAGAGCAGCAACATCGCCAGCGCGACATATTCCAGCATCAATGTGACTCCCCGAGATGTGCAGCCGACGGCATCGGACGGTGTTGCGAGTTTACTCGTCGCGGAAACTCGCGTCCCAGGATTTTCGGCTCATGAGTTCGGGCGGCACCGGTGGCGTCCGGCCCTCGCGAACATCACGCAGCGCTGACTCGATCGCGTCGTACGACGATCGGTCCTTGGGTGCGCGCGCGAGGTATCGAATCAGTTGTCCGATCGTGATGCGGGCCTCGGGCATGCCGACACGCTCGACGATGCGCCAGGCTGCATCGGCCACGAGCAACGCGTTGTCGTCGGCATTGCCGATGTCTTCGCTCGCGAACACCGCCATGCGGCGACAGATAAACCGCGGATCGTCGCCGGCCTCGAGCATAAGAGCAGCCCAATACATCGCGCCGTCGGCATCGCCCGCGCGAACGCTCTTGATGAGCGCACTGGCTGCGTCGTAGTGCTGATCGCCCGTGCCGTCGTAGACCGCAGCCTTCTGCTGGATCGAGTCTTCCGCGACCGCGCGGTCGATGACGATGGTGTGCTTGTTTTGCTTTTGTGCTGGGGCGGGGACATCTTGTCCCCGGACTATTTCGGTTGGTTCTGCCCGGCGGCGAGACGCCACCGCTCCGATCACCTCGGGCAAGCAGCCGCCCGAAAGCACCGCGACTTCGAGCGCGGTGAGCGCACGCCGCGCGTCCCCGTCGCTCTTGATCGCCCATACGCGCAACGCCTCGTCATCGGCCCGCAGATCGAGCCGCCCGTATCCGTGTTCGGCATCCGCGATCGCGCGTTGCAGCACCCGCACGATGTCGGCCTCGCTCAACGGCTCGAGCCGAAACAGCGTCGATCGGCTCACCAGCGCAGCGTTGCAAGCGAACGTCGGATTCTCGGTGGTCGCGCCGATCAGCGTCACCAGCCCCGACTCGACATCGGCCAGCAGCACGTCCTGCTGCGACTTGGTGAAGCGGTGGATCTCATCGAGGAAGAGGATGGTGCGCTGGCCGGTGAGCTCGACGCGCCTTGTGGCTTCGTCAGCGATTTCGCGGATGCGTTTGACGCCGACCGAGGCTGCGTTCTCGCGCACAAACTGGCGTTTGGTGTAGCCGGCGATGAGCGAGGCGAGCGTGGTCTTGCCGGTGCCGGGCGGGCCGTGCAGGATGAGCGAGGTGATGGCGTCGGCCTCGAGCATGCGGCGGAGAAGCTTGCCCGGGCCGAGGATGTGCTGCTGGCCGGCAAAGTCATCGAGGTGCTGCGGCCTCATGCGCTCGGCGAGCGGCATGACACGCCCCCGCGCCGCGTCGCGCTGGCCCTGCCACAGATCGGTCGTGGTCTGCGTCACGCGGCGATCATACCAAACACATTCCGTCCGAAAGGCACATCGGCCGACCGA
The DNA here is from genome assembly GCA_039208875.1 of Planctomycetota bacterium. Classification (GTDB taxonomy): domain Bacteria; phylum Planctomycetota; class Phycisphaerae; order Phycisphaerales; family UBA1924; genus JBCCQU01. The sequence continues at coordinate 704 of JBCCQU010000244.1, read as the reverse complement.
TTCGGCTCCGAGATTCGCCCCGCAGCCGCGATTCCTAGGTTTGTCCCCGCTAACATCCGCCGATGTCGGATCTGCCGGTGCCCATTCTGATCATGCTCGGCCTGCTGCCGGTTTGGCTGCTTTGGGCGTGGGTTGCCGGCGAACTCAACAAAGGACCAAATGAAAACCTTGGTGTGCAGCTCGCGGCGTGGGTGTCACGGACGTATCTCAGGCATTTTCACCGGGCCGAGTATCTGGGCAGCGAGCACGTGCCGCAGACCCGCGACCCCGGGCCGCTGATCGTGGTGGCCAATCACACCGCGGGCATCGATCCGCTGCTGGTGCAGGCTTTGTGCCCGTTTTTCGTCCGCTGGATGATGTCCGAGGACATGCAATTGCCGGCTGCGGGCTGGTTCTGGCGGATGGTCGAGGTCATCGGCGTCGATCGCGGCGGGCACGAGGTCGCTGCGGCCCGGGTCGCAATACGCCACCTCAAAGACGGCGGCGTGGTCGGCATTTTCCCAGAGGGCGCTCTGGAACGCCCGCCGCACACGGTGATGAAATTCGCAGCCGGCGTGGGCCTGATCGTGCGAAAGAGCGGCGCGCGGGTGCTGCCTGTGGTGATCGACGGCACGCCGCAGGTCGACCCGGCGTGGGCGAGCCTGTGGCGGCGATCGAAGCGGGCCACCGTGACCGGGATGCCGATCATCGATTACTCGGATTCT
>JBCCQU010000243.1:0-4192 GCA_039208875.1 Planctomycetota bacterium | reverse complement strand
GGGCTCCGAAGTCGACGATGCCGGCAAGACACACACCGCGTACCGCTTTGCGCGTATCTTCGAAGGTGCTCCATGGGATTCGGACGCACGCGGGCCGCTCAGTCAGCCCGGCTTCAATGTGCAAGCCGGCACGTATCTGCTGCGTGTCAACGGCATGCCGGTCGACACCGATCGAGATCCGTGGGCAGCGTTCATCGGCCTTGTCGGCGTCGACACCACGCTGACCATCGCCGATGCGCTCGTGGGCGACAACGAGGCCCGCAACGAGCGAGAGATCACGATCGAGCCGCTCGCGAGCGAGGCCAACGTGCGGTACCGCGCGTGGGTCGAGGACAACAGGCGATACGTCGAAGAAGCCTCGAGCGGCCGCGTCGGCTACATCCACGTGCCCAACACCGGCGTGCAAGGGCAGAACGAGCTGTTCCGCCAGTTCTATGGGCAAGCCGGCAAAGACGCACTCATCATCGATGAGCGCTGGAACGGCGGCGGCCAGATCCCCAACCGATTTATCGAACTGCTGAACCGACCGCGGACGAACTACTGGGCTCGGCGCGACGGCAAAGACTGGCCTTGGCCGTACGACTCGCACCAAGGCCCCAAGTGCATGCTCATCAACGGCATGGCCGGCTCGGGTGGAGACATGTTCCCGTGGCTCTTCAAGCACCACGAGATCGGCAAGCTCATCGGCAGCCGAACGTGGGGCGGACTCGTCGGCATCTCCGGCGTGCCCGGCCTCATCGACGGCGGTTACACCGCGGTCCCGACGTTCGGCTTCTACGAACTCGATGGCACCTGGGGCATCGAAGGCCACGGCGTCGATCCCGATATCGAAGTCGTCGACGACCCCACCGAGCGAGCCAATGGGCGTGATTCGCAGCTTGACGCTGCGATCGAGATGATGCTGCGTGAAGCCGACGCAAGGCCGTACACACCGGCCGCTCGCCCCCGAAACCCGGACCGCCGCGGCATGGGCATCCCGGCTTCCGACCGCTAGCGGAGCGGATTTCGCAACGGAAAACGACAGCGAGCCGGCACCAATCGCAGGGCCGGCTCGCGAAGCACGGGCGGAAGGATTCGAACCCTCAACCTCCTGATCCGTAGTCAGGTGCTCTATCCAGTTGAGCTACGCCCGCGTGTGTGACTCGGGCTTTCCGGCGTCCGAGGGCCGATCGGGTTGTGAGCATCCATGATAGCCGGCTGCTCCGCTGAGGCACGAGTTGGCGCTCAATGATCTTCGATCTTCATCTTGGCGGCAGCCAGCCCCCGCAGCACGCCCGTAGCAATCCGCACCCATCCAAACCTTGATTTCCGGCAGCGAGCGGGCAACAGTTGAGGTCCCGACCGGGCACTTCGGCTGTCCGGTTGTTGCTAAGCTCAGAGTGGTTCAGCGGCCCAATTGGCCGGCAAGTCGACGCGGAGTAAAGATGGCTCACTCAATCTCGGCCCAGAAGCGAGTTCGTCAGAACATCACCGCCCGCTCGCGGAACCGCTGGCGGCTGCGGACCATGCGCGACGCCATCAAAGACTTCCAGCAGCACCTCGCCTCCGGCGATCTCGACAGCGCACGCGAGTCCATGCGTAAAGCCGGCTCGGTGATCGATCGCACCGCACAAAAGGGTGTTATCCACAAGAACCAGGCAGCTCGCCGCAAGAGCCGCATGGTCGCAGCCCTCAAGCGTCAAGCCCAAGCCGCCGGCTGATCCGGTGGAGCAGTGGCCGTCGTCTTCGGTCGGCTCGCCTCCCGTTCGGCTCGGCGCGGGCCGAAACGCCGTTGCTGATTATCTCCATCACTCCAAACGACCGTGGCATGTCCTTCTGCAACTCCTGCCGGCGATCGTTCTGTATGAACTCGGGACGCTGATCTACTTCAGCTCGGGCGAGGCGATCTTCGCTCAGCGGTTACTCGCCGACGTTTTCCATGCACTCGGCGTGCCCGGGCTTCATCTACCCGCGGTTTTGCTCGTCGGCGTCCTGCTCATCTGGCAGTTTCTGTCGGGCGAGTCGTGGCGTCCGCGTTGGCCGATCGTCGTTGGCATGTTCTTCGAGTCGTGGCTGCTCGCTTTGCCCGTCGTGGTCATCGCCCTGATTGTCTCCGGCGGACTCACCGCTGCCGTGCAAACCGATGTGTCAGTCGCGACAACATCGTCGCTGCCGCAGTCGTGGCCGGCCTTGCTGACAGTCGCCATCGGAGCCGGCATCTACGAGGAGATGCTGTTCCGATTCATCCTCATCCTCGCGATCCACGCGATCGTGGTCGATGCGCTACGCCTTCGTTCGTTTACGGGATATGCGATCGCGATCGCGATTTCATCGCTGATGTTCGCGTTCTACCACAATCCGTTTGCTGCGGGCGAGGGCGGCTGGGGCCGAATGATCTTCTACACGCTCGCGGGTGTGTACTTCGGTTTGCTGTTCGTCGCGCGAGGCCTCGGCATCGCAGCCGGAGCGCACGCCTGCTACGACGTCATCGCATTGGTGCTGGTGCCGAGTGCCGCGGGCTAGGGCTTGACGATCGCGAGCAGTTCATCGTGCACGCGACCGTTGCTCGCCACGGCATTCTCGATGAGCGCACCGCCATTGCCTGTCCAGTCGGTGAGTCGGCCTCCCGCCTCACGCAAGATGACATCCAGCGGCGCGATGTCCCACGGGTGCAAGCCCGGTTCAATCGCAGCCTCGATGCGACCGGTCGCGACCAGCAGCAACGCGTAGCAATCGCTCCAGCCGCGGGACTGCCGAGCCGACCCGCACAACGTCTCGAACAACCCGGCCTTGCCACTCGCTCGGAAGTAATCGAGCGAAGTCACGCACAGCGTGGAATCTGCGAGTCTCTCGACATCCGACACCCGGGCCACCACCTCATCGCGCCCGCCGTGCGTGACGTGCGTCGCTCCGAGGCCGTCGGCTGCAAAGACTGTTTCCGCCAGCGCCGGCATGTGGATGACGCCGACGAGCGATCGGCCTTGGCATTCCAACGCGACAAGCGAGCCATACAACGGCACCCCAGCGACGAACGAAGCCGTGCCATCGATCGGATCGACAATCCATCGCATGCCCGAGTTGCCGGCTGTTTCGCCAAACTCCTCGCCGAGCACACCGTCGTCTGGGTACGCTTCCGAAACAAGCTCGCGGAATCGCTTCTCAGCGTTGCGATCGGCCTCGGTCACCACCGACCCGTCCGCCTTGCGATCAACGCCGAAGCTTCGATCAAAGAACAAGTCCAGCGTGCCGTCACCGATCTCGATCGCTGCGTGCCGAGCAAACCGCAGCCGCTCGGCGAGATCACTCCGCGCTACAAATTCTTCTGCCATCGCGTCAGGCTACTCACTCGCCTCTGCACCCGGCGGCGGCAGCCGAAGGTAGCGGCACAACGCCTGCGTCCCGAAATAGAACGGCAAGGTGTCGATCAGCGCCGCTGTCAGTTTGAACGCATAGCCAGTAGCGATGAACAGCAACAACTGAGGCCACAGCGCATGGTCATCCGCGATCGGCAACGCCCGCGCGTAGAAGTGTGTGATCAGGATCACCGCTGTTGTGTCGACGAGCTGCGACACGAGTGTCGAACCATTGTTCCGCAGCCACAGATGCTTGCCCTTTGTCAGTCGCTTCCAGAAGTGGAACACGTGCACGTCGACGAGCTGCGCGACGAGATACGCGATCATGCTGGCAGCCACCGCACCAAACGCGAGATTGCGGATCTGGAAGAACGTCCAGCCGGTCTCGATATACGTCCCGTCCGCTTCGCTCCACTGCGGCTGCGGCGGCATGTTGGTGATCGGATCAAGCTCGCCAAATCCTGGCAGCGAAGCACCGAGCCACAAGATCGCGACAACCCACAGATTTAGGATGAAGCCAATCCACACGACCGTGTTCGCGCGGGCCCGGCCCCATAGCTCGCTGATGAAATCGGTGCACAAGAACGTGATCGGATACGGCAGCACGCCCACAGCCACCGCAAACACCAGCCGAAACCCACCGACTTCGACGACATCGCCCGACGCGTCCGTCACCTCGAACAACTTGATGAATCGCGAGATGCCGAGGATGTTGAGCATCGCCAGCGTGCCGAGAAACAGACCGGCGAAAATCAGAAACGTGCGCTCACGCCGGGCGTGCAACGACGCTTCCGAAAGTTCGGGGCGCCCGGGCCACACGTGCTGTTCACTCGGCAGAGGGCTCGTTCCCCGCATCAACG
>JBCCQU010000242.1:0-4197 GCA_039208875.1 Planctomycetota bacterium | reverse complement strand
CTCATCTAGATAGGGTCTTATGCGCACGCTATTGGTGTTGATGCTGTCGTATGTCATGTGTGCGCTCGTTGCGTCGGTGGCGGTTGCCGAGGAGTCGGTCGCGGATGACCGGCCGAACTTTCTGCTCATCACCAGTGAGGACATGAGCCCGAACCTCGGTATCTACGGCGACCCGAACGCGACGACGCCGAATCTCGATCGGCTCGCGCGTCATGGCAATCGGTATTCCGCAGCGTTTGCAAACGGACCGATCTGTTCACCGGCTCGGACGGCGCTGCTGTTCTCCAAGTATCAGACGTCGCTGGGCGCTGGCAATCACCGATCCGTTGCGTTGATCGATGACGATCTCGTTGGCTTCGCTGCGGAGCTGCGCAAAGCGGGATACTTCTGCACGAATCACCCGAAGGTCGATTACAACGTGCGCGAGCCTTGGGGTGTTGAGCGGGCGACGTATGACCGCGGGCGTGACTGGCGTGCTGCGGGTCGCGATGGTCGGCCGTTTCTTTCGATCATCAATCTTGCGATCTCGCATCAGTCAGCGACGAGTGTTTGGCCGCACGAGCAGTATCGCCGCGAAGTGCGAGCAAAGCTGCCGCCGGAACTTCTGCACGACCCGGATGACATGGTGGTGCCGGGGCACTATCCCGATACTGCAGCGGAGCGGACGGAGCTCGCGAGATACTCGAATTGCGTGACGCTGATGGATCGGCAGGCGGGCGAGATTCTCGATCGGCTCGAGGTGGATGGTCTCGCGGACGACACGATCGTGATGTACTTCTCTGATCACGGCAACGGCATGCCGCGGGGCAAGAGCACGCCGTTCGCGAGCGGTCTGCGGGTGCCGCTGATCGTTTATTGCCCGCCGAAGTATGAGCACCTGCTGCGCGCACCTGTTGGTGGGGTTGTCGACGATGTTGTTGAGTTCATCGACATCGGGCCGACGCTGTTGCATCTCGCGGGTGTCCAAGTGCCGGGGCACATGCATGGCCTGCCGTTCCTCGGAGACAGTTCGTTGCAGCAGGAACTTGGCTTTGGCGCGCTCGACCGACGCGGCGAGAGTTTCAACCTTGCTCGCACGGTGTCGGACGGCCGGTATGTGTACATCCGTGCGTACATGCCGCATATCCCGATCGGCCAGCCGAAGGGCTACGGCTTTCCGTCGGCGATCTACCAAGAGCTGCACAGACTGCATCGCCGCAGCGAGCTGACCGGTGCGGCGGGTGACTTCATGAAGCAGCCGCCGATTGAGATGCTGTTTGATCTACACAGTGATCCCGACGAGACCGTGAACCTGATCGGGTCGTCATTGCTGACTGAAGTTGTTGCTCGTTTGCGGGCAGCTCATCAGACGCAGATCCGTGAGTTTGCGGATCTCAACTTTGTTCCCGAAGAGATTCTCGCAGCTCGTGCAGGCGAGCGGCCGTGGCACGACCTTGCAGATGAGTTGCCGCTGGAAGACATCTACTCTGCAGCCGATCTCGTCGGTCGCGGCGAGGGTGTCGTGGACGAACAGATCGCCCTTCTCGATCACGATGACGCGGTGGTGCGCTGGTGGGCAGTCATTGGTCTCCGCAGTCAGTCGGGGTCGGATCCCGTTGTCGTTCGGGCGCTAGCGGCTCGGCTTACAGATTCTTCGGCCACCGTTCGCATCGAGGCTGCGGCCGCATTGCTAGCGGCCGACCGCGACCATAGCGAAGCGTTAACGGTGCTACTTACCGGGATCGCGAGTGAAGACCCACGAGTGTCGCATCGTGCGGCCCGCGAGGCTCAATTGCTGCGGCTCAACGACGACACGTTTGCCGCGGCGATCGCGTCGGCAGCGCAGCGGCACCGCACCGAGTGGATTCGCGAGGTCAACAACGCGATCATCCGGCAGCGAGCGACCTTGGAATAGCGAACGACGTCGCGCAGACGACCGGATCGCTCTATGCGTGTGCTGCGAGTGACGAATTCGGTCGCGTGAGATGTGCTGCCCACTGATGTGAGGCGTCGATCTTGAGTACCTGCTCAAGATGTTCGGCGGCATCGCTGGTCTGACCGAGTCCGAGGCGGCCGAAAGCCATCATCAGGTGGCAATGGGTGCGGTTCTTCGCGTTGAGGTCGGGTTCAAAGATGAGGAAGTCCGGCAGCGATACCGCGAAGTAATCGATCTCGACATCGTCATCGAGGTGCGTTTGGCCATAGTCAAGCAGGCGGTTGAAGCGGTCGTTGGCTTCGCTGTCGCGGCCGAGCGCCTGCAGCGCCAAGCCTTGGAAGTAGATCATCTCCGGCGGCTGATCGTTGTAGAACATCGCGCTCGTCGGCTCGGCAAGGCCCGTAGCTGCCTGTTCGAACATGTCGCGTGCTTCGTCCTCGCGGCCCAACTGTTGCAATGCCAAGCCGGACAGGTAGTGGATGTCGTTTTCCTGGATGCCCGCGAGCTTGCCCTCGCCGAGTGACTGCGGCCACTGCTCGGTTTGTTGCAGAAGTGCGAGCGCCTCCTCGGCTTGGCCCTCGGCAATCGCCTGCTCGGCGAGCCTGCACGTTGCAAAGATGAACTGCGCCGGCACGCGGCCCTCGCCGCCCTCCCAAGGCCGGTATTCGCGACTCAGGATGGCGGTTAGCGCTTCGCGGTGCAGACCGAGGCCGTTCATGAGCGTGACTCGCTCGAGGCTGAGGTCATCGCGTTGTTCGATGAGCGACGGGAACCGATCGAGCCGATCCAGTCGTTCACGAGGATCGTGGCCGAGTCGCTTGGCGAGTTGGTCAAGTTCATACAAGACGCGAGCGTCGGACGGATTCAGGTCGAACGCCGTCTCGTACATCGCGTAGGCAGCATCGTGATCTCCGGCTGCGAAAAGCGCGATGCCGAGGTTGCGGTGCGCGGTCGCGAACGAGGGGTCGCGAGCGATCGATGTCTGCCAGCACTTGATCGCATCGTCGTGCTGTTTGCGATCGTAGAGAAGGTTGCCGAGTGCGTATGGGGCGAGTGCATCGGCTGGGTTGCGGTCTGTTGCTTCCCGCAGCACCGCGATGTCTTCGTATTTGTTGGGGAAGCACAGGTCGCGTGGCATTGCTGCGGCGAGTTCTGCTTGTTTGTCAGCGAGTTGGTCTTCGCCGAGTTGCCGATGCGCGGCTGCGAGGTGGTAGCGACACAGGGCGGCACCGGGGCCTTCGGTGCTGTATCCGAGGCACCGAGTCAGCACGTCGCGAGCGCGGGTGTGCAGGCCGGCGTTGGTGTAGTCGTGTGCGAGCTCGAGCGCCGCGTGATGCTCGCTGCGGGTGCGATGGTCGTACAAATCCCAGTGCTTGGCGTCACGGCTCGCGAGTTCGAACAACACGCCGAATGCGAACGGATCGCTCTTCAACTCGGCCTCGGCGACAGCCATTGCTTCGGCATCGCGTCCGAGATCAAAGAGCACAGCCACTTTGAGATGCGATGCCTGGTGGTGATTCGCGTTGAGCTGCAGCGATGTTTCGAGCAGTTGCAGCGTTTCCGATCGTCGATCGTTGTCGTTTGTCGATGCGCGCAGGGCGAGACGTGCGAGCTCGAAACTCGCGGCGGATCGCTGAGCGTCGGACCAACACGCCTTCCACAGCGGCGTCTCTGCCTCGCTATCGCGGCCGAGCATCACGAGCGCGAGTCCGAGTTGCAGGTGTGCTTCGCCTGTCACGGGGTTCGGGTTGTGCCGGGTGAGCCGCTCGATCGCAGCCTCGCACAGCGGGACGGCAAGATCCGGACGACCGCGGTTCATCATGAGCTTTGCAAGGCCCACGTTGCACCGAGAATCACTGGCGTCACGCTTGAGCGCTTCGCGGTAGTACGGCTCGGGGTCACGCGTCGCGTGACGATACTGCTCGAGATGCACCGCTGCCAGAAACAGCGATTCGTTGGAGTCGAGTGACTCGGGTGAGCCGATCGCCTCGGCTGGCGACGGGATCGGCTCGGCCGCTTCGGCGTGCAAGCGATAAGCAACGAGCTCGGTGCCGTCCGAGGCCACGATGCGCGCTTCGAGATCGGCCTCTGCGACGTCACCCAATTGCGCGGTTAGTGATTCGTGCGCAGCAGGTGTGCCGTCGAACGTCTTTGATGCAAGCGTCTTGCGGTCAGATACTCACGCTGTTCGTCGGACCAGACTTGTGGCGCTTGACATTCGACACTAATGAATCCCAAAAGCGTCTCATAGTGGAACAGTGGCGCTAGCATCAAGGCCCGCG
>JBCCQU010000241.1:0-4226 GCA_039208875.1 Planctomycetota bacterium | reverse complement strand
CCGACGGCGTTCATCGATCACGCCTGCTGGCGGCTGCAGCAATACATCGAGCGCTACCCCGGCATGTACGCCTGCTTCATCTTCGAACTCGTGCAGGGCGAGGGCGGCTTCAACACAGCCAATCGCGACTACTTCAAGGCCCTCATGGAAATCTGCAAAGCCAACCGCATCGCGGTGTGGGACGACGAGATCCAGTCCTTCGGCCGTACGGAGCAGATGTTCGCGTACGAAACATACGATCTCGGCGAGTATGTCGACGTCTTCTGTGTGGGCAAGATGACGCAGGCGTGCGCGACGATGTACACCGACGAATACGCACCCAAGCCTGGCCTGCTCAGCGGCACGTTCACTGGTACGACATCAGACTTCACCGCTGGCAAGGTGCTGCTCGAAACGCTCCGTGACGGCGACTTCTACGGCCCGGACGGCAAGTTTGCCAAGCATCACAAGCTGTTCCGCGAGCACGCCGAAGCGCTCATCGCCAAGCACCCGGATTGGTTCCCGCCCGCAACTTTCATCAGCGATCTTGTCGGCGGCATCGGCGGCATGATGCGGCTCACGCCGTTCGGCGGCGACCGGGCCAAGATCGCCAAAGCCTGTCGCGTGTGCTTCGACGAGGGCGTCGTGCTGTTCTGGTGCGGTCACGGGCCGTACCACATGCGGATGCTGCCGCCGCTGCCGGTCATGGAAGAAGACCACTGGCCACGCGTCTTCGAGTGCATCGAGCGTGCGCTCGCCAAGGTTGCGGGGTAACGCAGCTTGTTCGTCATCCGCCGAGCCAGAATCGAAGATCAGTCCACGCTGTTGAAGCTCGCCAAAATGGTGCACTTCATCAATCTGCCGGCTGATAAGGACATCATCGCCAACAAGGTCGTGCACAGCCGCGGCAGCTTTCTGCGTGCAGCCGGCCGCAGCGATGTCGCTCCCCCGCCAAAGCCCAGGCCAACGCGCGGGCCCGGCGCCGGGCTCGGCGAGGCAACGCAACGCGGCGATCTCTTCATGTTTGTGCTTGAGGACACCGAGAATCCCGGCTGCCTCGGCACCAGCCAACTCATCAGCCAGATGGGCGGCCCCGACGATCCCAACGTCTGCTTCAAGCTCGAACGACGCGAACGCTACAGCGAAGCGCTCAAAACCGGCGTCACCAATGTCGTCGCCAAACTACACCTCGACGAGACCGGCCCGACCGAGATCGGCGGCCTCGTCTTGCAACCGTCGTTCCGTGGTCACCCGCTCAAGCTCGGCCGCTTCGTCAGCCTCGTGCGCTTCCATTTCATCGGCCTGCATCGGCAGCGTTTCCGCGACCGCATCCTGGCCGAGATGATGGCCCCGATCACCACCGACGGCCAGAACCTGCTGTGGGATCACCTCGCGCGGCGGTTCATCCCGCTCAGCTACAGCGAGGCCGACCGCTTCTGCCAATACTCGCGCGAGTTTGTCACCTCGCTCCTCCCGCACGGTGATATCTATCTCTCGCTGCTCCCGCCCGAAGCGCGCGCCGTGGTCGGCGAGGTCGGCCCCGAGACAGTGCCCGCCCGGCGCATGCTCGAGAAGCTCGGCTTTCTCTACGAAGACATCATCGATCCGTTCGACGGCGGCCCGTTCCTGCACGCCGACACCGACGACATCGCGGTCATCCGCGATACCAAGCGTGCCAAGCTCGGCAAGCCGGTGCCCAAAGCCAAGTGCAACCATCGCGGCATCGTCAGCGCACTCGACCAAGACGGGGAGTTCCGCGCGGTCAACGAGCCGTTCTCGCTATCGCGCGGCGTGCTGTCGATGACAAAGGAAGCCACAGCTGTTCTCGGTGCCGCGGTGGGCGATCAAGTCGGTGTGACCGTGCTCGACAAGCCGCATCTGACCGCGAGCAAGAAGCGGCGCACGCCCAAGAAGACGACCAAGAAATCAACATCGAAGAAGTGAGCAAGACGCTTATGACGACGCATCCCTCGCTCCGCGGGCAGCCCGCCAATCTGATCGCCGGAGAGTGGCAGCCCGTCCCGGGCGATGCTCTGACGTCAACCAAACCCTTCCAACCGACCGAGCGTGTCTGGTCGGGCTCACCGACGCCGATCGCTGTCGCGCCCGCGGTCGATGCGGCTCAGAACGCACAGAGTGAGTGGGCACAGCGGCCGCTCTCGGCTCGTCTCGCGGTGCTTCAGCGATTTGTAGACGTGGTCGAACAGCACAAACAAAGCCTCGCAACGCTCATCGCTGACGAAGTCGGCAAGGTGCGGTGGGATGCCGAGCAAGAAGTCGCTGCGGTCATCGGCAAAGTCAAGCTCACGCTCGACTCAGCACACGCGACCGACACCGAGCGAACGAACTCGGGCCTTACGCGCACAGCCGGCTTCACCGTGCCGATCACCGACACCCGCGAAGGCCGATGCTGGTTCCGCCCGCACGGCGTCATGGCGGTCGTCGGCCCGTTCAACTTCCCCGCTCACCTGCCCAACGGCCACATCGTCCCCGCCCTCTCGCTCGGCAACACCGTCGTCTTCAAGCCGTCGGACAAGACACCCGCCGTTGGTCAGATGCTCGCCGAGATGCTCGATGACGCACTGCGTGCCGAGAGCGCACCGCCCGGCGTGGTCAATCTCGTGCAAGGCGGCGCGGACGTCGCACGTGAACTCACCACGCATCCCGGCATCAACGGCATCCTGTTCACCGGGTCGTGGCCCGTCGGCCGAAAGATCCTCGAAGCCAACCTCGATCGGCCGGGCTGCATCGTTGCGCTCGAGCTCGGCGGCAACAACCCCGCGATCGTTATGGACGACGCCGACCTTCGGCAGGCTGTGATCGAGTGTGCGCGCGCCAGCTTCATCACCACCGGCCAGCGTTGCACCTGCACCCGCCGCATCATCGTGCACGAGACTGTCGCCGATCGCTTTATCGCTGCGCTCACCGCTGCCGCGAAGAGCATCGCCGTTGCGCACACCTCGGACGACGACGCCTTCATGGGGCCCATGGTCTCCGCCGATGCCCGAGACGCGGTCCTCGAAGCGCAAGCGAAGTTCATCGCAGCCGGCGGCGAGTCGATCTTGGCATGCCAAGCCCCGGACCGCGACGGCCACTTCATCACACCCGGCATCATGCGCGTGCCCGGCTTCCGTGCCGATGACGAAGGGCCGAGCTGCGATCAAGAAGTCTTCGGCCCTCTCGTGCGCATCACGACAGTCAACTCGCTCGATGACACCATCGCACAAGCCAACGCCACGCGTTTCGGCCTCGCCGCCTCAATCTTCACGCAAGACGCAGCCAACATCCAACGCTTTCTTGCCGAGGCGCAGGCCGGCTGCGTCAACGTCAACACCGGCACCGCCGGCGCGTCCAGCAAGCTGCCATTCGGCGGGCTCGGGTTCTCCGGCAACCACCGCCCGGCCGGCGCATTCAGCGCCGATTACTGCGCGTATCCGGTTGCGGGGCTCGTCGAGTCGGGCACCGGGGCAGCGGTGCCGACAGGCATGAGCTTCGACGACGCGTGGATCACGAGCTGACTGAGGCTCACGCTCGACGCAACGCCAGAATCAGCTCCACCTGACCAACCGGCCGTCCGACCTCGGCCGCGATTTGAATTGGCGTCATCCCGGTATCCGAGAGTTCATGTATGCGCACATGAGCTGGATCGATCGGCGGGCCGGCGCTGTCTGTCATGGCGGGCGCCTCACGCGGCGAGACTTCGTCGCTTCCGCCGGGCTGGCCGATCGAAAGCGGTGAAGCGTCGAGTCGCTCGTCGAGACCTGTCAGCCGTTCGTCAAGTTCGCCGAGTCGTTGCTCAACTCGGTCGAGCAGAGCCTCGATGCGGATGGCCTTGGAGTCCAACTGCTTGGCGAGCCGGGCAGCGGTTTCCTCCGCCTCCGCGACAAGCTGACCCAGCGAACCACTCGAAGCCGCTTTGGCTTGCAACTCATCGATCCGCTCGCTCGGGTCGCGGTCCATCTCGTTGGCTTGCCGACGCCGCCCGCGGAGCTTCCGCAGCGACATGAAGATCAGCATCATGATGCCGAGAATCACCAGCCCTTGGCCGATGGTCTCGGTGCTCAGCCCCGCGTTGTCGGGCGATTCCGAGGCTGGCGAAATTTCCGCCACGAGTCCGTTTTCCGCTGGCTGTTCCGTGTTCGATATGTCCGTATTCATCTTCAAACAGCCTCCTGCAAGCCATATGATTTGAGACGGATGCAGCCTTCGCCAAGCCTACCCATTCCGAGCAAGTCCGACCCGGCGGT
>JBCCQU010000240.1:0-4254 GCA_039208875.1 Planctomycetota bacterium | reverse complement strand
GTTCGATCGCTGCGGTCACGACACTGCTGCTCGGGCAAATCACAGTTGCTGCGCACGGCAATCGTCTTGCAGAAAGCGAGACGACGTTGGCGATCGTGCGGTGGTGGCTGAGCGTGCCGTCGCTGCTGGTGCTGGCGATGGCGGCGAGCTACACGATGAGCGCAGGCAGCGTGCTGTATCTCGCGATGCGGCGTGTGTGCGACGGACAGGATCCGTCCGAGCTCTGGGATCCCGCGACGGTGCCGGATGTTGTGTTCCGAGCCGGTGGAACTGTTGGCAGCGATGGCTCCGACGCCTGACGCTGTGCGCATCGCGGGCGAACTCGCGGAGCGCGGCGTCATCGAGCTTGTGCTCGTCAAAGCTGATAGCTCGCGAGAGACGCTAATGGCGAGGGCGACGGACCTGCCGGCTGTTCTCGATTCGCTCGGCGCGGATGATTGCATCGAAGCGCACAGCCTCGGGCTTGAGGTTGTTCGCGACGACGACGAGCTTGTGCTCAGGCCTCGCTGACGGGCCTGAGGTCGGCCTGCGTCATGGCATCGGGCAGATCGTCTAGCGGCATGGACTGCTCGATGTCGTGCGGGCCGACCATGGTGCGGCGCAGCCCGCGCAGCATGCCGCCCGCACCAAGAGCTGCGCCGAGATCGCGGGCGAGGCTTCGGATGTAGACGCCCTTGCCGCAGGTGATGTCGAGGACGAGCCGCGGCCATTCGTAACTGACGATGGCGATGTTGTCGATGCGGATGGGCCGGGCTTCGAGCTTGGGTGCTTCGCCGGCGCGAGCGAGGTCGTACGCGCGTCGGCCGCCGATGCTGATGGCTGAGTACGCCGGCGGTGTCTGCATGACTTTGCCGATGAAGCTCGGCAGCGCGCGCTCAACGTCGGCGATGGTTGGCGGCGAGTTGGTGTCGGCGGGCGTGAGTTCGCCCTCGGCATCGTCGGTCGTCGAGGTGTACGCGAGGTCGACATCGGCGAGGTAGCGTTTCTGCCCGGCCATGACCTGATCGCACAGCTTGGTGGCGTTGCGTCCCACGAGCACCACGAGCACGCCGGAGGCGAGCGGATCGAGCGTGCCGCCGTGGCCGACCTTGACGCGTTTGGGTGCGCCGGCCTGCTTGAGCCGCCACTTGATGCGCCGGCAGACGTCCATCGAGGTGGGACCGACCGGCTTGTCGATGACAATGAAGCCGACGGGTGAGGGCGGAGCGTCGGTCATCACTGTGCCACCTTGGTGAACGCGACGAGCTTGACGCGTCGGCCCTTGCCGAGGTTGAGGCCCTCAACCGGTGCGCCGGTGCGGACCCAGCCGAACGGCGGGTCGATGTCATCGGTTGCGATGATGACGCCGCTCTGGTGCGCATCGGCCCAGTCGTTCATGTCGGCTGCGTCGATGCGCTCGAGTCGGCCGCGGGTCGCGAAGATGAGGCTGTCTTCGTGGTAGTTGACAGCTGCGATGGGCCGATCGGGGCCGATGGCTTCGAGGACGGGCTTGAGTTGGTGCGTGGCGTTGGCCTGGCCGACGAAGGCTGCGGTGCCGGACAGCGACAGGGCGAGCGCCATGCCAGCGATCGCGACGCCGTGGAGCGGGACGACCGCGCGTGGTTTGCTGAGTGCGACGAGCAGCGCGGCGACGATGATGCTCGCGGCGCCGATCGGCAGGATGACCGGAAGCCTCGAATCGGTCGACCACACGCCGAGATGCTGGAGCGCGACGGCACCGACGCCGATGGCGGCTGCCCATGCGACGCCGAGGATCGTCCAGAGGATGAGACCGCCGACGCCGCCGGGCAAGGCTTTGAGTCGGGCTCGGGCTGGGGGCCGGAAGCCGACAACGGCTCGCGCGGTGAGCAGCGCAACGGCTGGGTAGAGCGGCATGGTGTAGTGCGGCAGCTTGGTCGAGACGAGTTCAAAGATGAGCCACGCGGGGATGAGCCACGCGATGAGGAAGGCTTCGGGCGCGCGCACGGCGTGGCTCGGGATCCATCGCGCGAAGCCGGCGCGCGCGGCGGGACGGATGCCGACGCGGAACGCGCGCACGGCGGCGGCGGCGGTGAGCAGCGAGCCCGGCCAGAACAATGCAGCCAACGCGACGAGGTGATAGCCGGGCGGGCCCCAGTGGCCTTCCTTGCTTTGGACGCTGCGGCCGAGGGTTTCGTCGGCGATGAGCGAGAGGTAGTCGGACCAGCCGACGCGATTGGCAACGCCGATGACCCACGGCAGCACGCACGCGGCAAGGATGACGACGCCGAGCAGCGGGCGGAGGGCCATGAGCGGGCGGAAGCTGCGGCTGAGTGCGCACAGCGAGGCGATGGTTGTGCACGCGATGACGATCGGTACGCCCTTGGTCATGATGCCGAGGCCGAGCGCGAGCCAGAAGCCGGCTGCGAGGCTGATGGGTATCGGTTGGCTGCGGCGGATGCGCATCCAGATGCTGGCGAGCGCCCACATGGCAGCGGTCGTGGCGGCGACCATGACGTGATCGGCGCGCGCCTGCTTGGCCTCCCACGCGAAGACCGGCGCGACCGCGAGCATGCAGGCTGCGAGCGCGCCGACTGCGGTTCCGATACGGATGCCATAGAGGGTGCGCGCAAGGCTGAACGTCATGAGCACGGTCGCGACGGCGGCCAGGAGCGACGGCACGCGGTACATCCAGATGCTGTCGCGGGTTGGATCGCTGGCGGTGAAGACGGCGACGGAGGCTGACTGCAACCAGTAGATCGCGGGTGGCTTGTTGAGGCGATTGGTGTCGCCGACGCGGGGGATGAGCAGGCCACCGGCGTGGAGGTTGTCGTCGAGTTGGTCGGCGGGGAGCAGCGCGGACTCGAGCATTTGTCGGCTTGCTTGGGCGAAGCGAGCTTCGTCGCGGTCCATGACGGGCATGGCGAGCAGGCCGGGGAGATAGACTGCGAGGCAGAGGGTTGCGAGCGCGACAGCGATGACGCTCGGCCTTGCGAAGAGTGCCGAGTTGGCATGGAGGTTTGTGTTGCCGAACCGCGTGCGCATGGCGAGCGACTATAACCGCGGGCTGTGGCTGCCCGTGCGGTGGGCGCACGTTGCTGCGGCTGCTGTCGATGTGGTGATCGGGCCGGTGCGTCGATGGACGCTGGCGCGGGAGCGGCGGGAATGGGCCGTGCCGATGGTGATCGGCGGCTTGCTGGTGCTGGCGTTGCTGCCGCTGGACGGCGTGCTGTATCGGGCGATGACTGCGGGCAGCATCGGCGGCGATGTTCGGCGGGAGCTCGAATCGCTCGGGCAATACGGCCAGCTGTCGTGGTCGGTGCTCGGCGCGGCGGTGATCTGGGCGATGGATCCGGCCAAGCGGCGGCGGCTGCTGGATTGGCTGCTTGCGCTGGCGCTGGTTGCGGTGGTGTCGTATGCAAGCAAGGTGTTGTTCGGGCGGGTTCGGCCGCGGCTGCTCGACGATGGACTGACGAGCCATTTGACATTCGTCGGGCCCGTTGGCGGGCATCCGATGGGTGTTGGCGAAGGTGTGGTGTCGCCCTGGCAAATCGGGGCGGACGGGGTGTCGAACCTGTGGGCGATGCCGTCGAGCCATACGTCGCACGCGGTGCTGATGTCGGTGTTCGTGGCGACGATGTATCCGAGGCTTCGGACGATCGCGGTGGTGATGGCGGTGATCGTCGGGCTGAGCCGAGTGGTGACCGGTGCGCACTGGCCGACCGATGTGGTGCTGGGTGTGGCGGTCGGGCTGGCGTGCTCGCTTCGGCCGATCCGTCGCGGCTGGGGGGTGCGGTTGCTGGACTGGATCTGGGTGCGAGCTGTGGATCGCGACGCGGAGCCGGCTTGGCCTGGGATCGACCCTGAACGCGCTGAGGCTGAGGCTGGGGAAGCCGGCGAGGGTGACGGGCAGGAAATCGGCGAGAGACCTGCTTAGACTCGCGTTCCCCCGCTCGCGGACAAACACTTTGGAGAGGTGGCTGAGCGGTTGAAGGCGCACGACTGGAACTCGTGTATAGGGTTTACCCTATCGGGGGTTCGAATCCCCCCCTCTCCGTTACTGAAAATGCAGCATCCGTAAGTTACTGATTCATAGGCACTTGCGGCACGTTGCACAGGACCTCGCTCGCCTGAGTTCCGGAATGAGGTCCAACCGGAGTTCCAAATGCCCTCTCCGCTGCGGTTGAGATAATCGCCGGGTTGCGCAAGACGCGACGGAGTCGGCACAAGCTGCGATGATTTGCCGCATTCCGCTTTGCACTCGCATCGGCTAGTCACGGTGTCATGAGCGGTGAC
>JBCCQU010000239.1:0-4269 GCA_039208875.1 Planctomycetota bacterium | reverse complement strand
GGCTGCAGCCCGGTGCAAGCCTCGGTCGTGGTTGCCGGGCACAACATCGATCTGCGCAGGAAAGCCCGCCCGCCACTCGGCCACAGCTTCAAGCAGCGAACTCGTCGTGCCGACCGGCGCGTGCAGCAAGTCGCCCAGCACGATGACCCGCTCGGCCGCGGTTGCGCGCACCGCTCGCGATAACCGATCAAGGCTGTCATCGAGCAGCGATACCGGGAGCGCAACGCCGTGCTTGCGATAGGCTTCCGCCTTGCCGAAGTGCGTATCGGCGACGAGCAACGTCGAGTGGTTCGAAGCCACACAGCACGCTCGGGCAGCAATCGCATCACTTCGCCCGCGAATATCACCTCCGCGAACGCTGCGTGCCCGGTTGACTCCGTTGATTCGGTTGATCCCGGCATCCCTGCCATGCTCGCTCGATCCTCTTCACTCACGACGGCCCGCCGCGTCGGCCTGCCATGCCTTCTTCATTTTCTCGACCCGCTCAGCCAGTGTCTGACTACTGAGCGTACCACCGACCCGCTCGATCACCAGCGGAAACCCGAGCGGCGTGGGCCTTGCGACTTCGACAATTTGCAGGTCCGTCTCGACCAATCGCCGCATGGCCGAGGCGAGTCGCGTGCGCTCAAACTGACGCTCCAGAACCTCACGCTTTGCTTGAGCGAGGAACAGATTGTCCGGGTCGAACTGCTCGAACACGTCGTAGATCAACGAACTGGAGGCATTGAGTTGGCGGGCGTTCTTGTGCGTGCCCGGATACGTCTGCACGATCAGCCCAGCCACCCGGGCGACCTCGCGGAACTGCCGCTTGGCGAGCTCGCTGAGATTGACGCTTTCGATCGTGTCTTCCGCGAGGCCGTGGGGCGAGAACAAATCGAGGCTGAAAACATCTGCAAACGGATAATCCTTGGCCGCCAGCAGCTCAAAGCCGTAGTCGTTGGCTGCGATCGAGAACGTGCCGGACTCGCGCCTTGATAGCCGCAGCGCGACGATGGCTGCGAGCGCACCGTTCACGAGTCGGCCATCGAACGGGTACACGAACAGGTGTCCGCCTTCGCGTGTCGTGCAGTGCTCGACGAGCAACTGTTGCGATGTCGGCACAACGCTGAGCCGCTGCTGCGCCGCGATGATCGGCAGGGCGGCTTCGATCTCCGGGCCGCTCGCGTCGCCTCGGCTCGCCTGCTCCAGCACGCTGCGGACCTCATCAGACAGTGCATCGGAGATGGGCAGTCGCGTGCCGGCCCAGTGCGGCGTGTAGCTCGTCCGACCGCGCGCGGGACGCACAAACGCGGTCATCTCGTGCAGCGACAGGAACTCCAGGACCTTGCCAGCGAAGACGAACTTCTCGCCCTTGCGCAGGTTGGCGACGAAGCGTTCTTCGATCGTGCCGAGACGTCGGCCGCTGCGGTAGCGGATCGGGACCGACGCGTCGCCGGTGATCGTACCGACATTCATGCGGTGGAGCTGGGCGACACGCCGACCTTTCACGGCGTAGCTGCCGTCCTCGAGCTGTGTGACCTTGTGGAAGTCTTCATAGGCGTTGAGCGTCTCGCCGCCGCGGACAACGACATCGAGCGCCCAATCGAAGTCCTCGCGTGAGAGATCGCGGAACGCCGCGGCTGTGCGCACCTCGCGGTATAGATCGTCGGCCTCAAAGCCGCCGCCCAGACCGCAGGTCACGAGGTGCTGGCACAGCACGTCCAGCGGTTTGTCTTCGGGCGCGCGCGGCTCGATGCGTCCCGCTTCGAGCGCACGCCGCACGGCTGCGACTTCCAGCAGTTCGAGGCCGTACGTCGGCACGCAGGTGATGCGAGCGGTCTCGCCGCGGCGGTGCCCGGACCGACCGGCCCGCTGCAACAGCCGCGCGATACCTTTAGGCGATCCGATCTGCACGACCCGCTCGACCGGCGCGAAGTCGACACCGAGATCGAGCGAACTTGTCGCGACGACGATGCGCACCGAGCCGTCGTTGAGGCCGGCCTCGATGCGCGCACGCTCTTCGCGATCGATCGAGCCGTGATGCAGGCCGAGGATGGGCGCCCAGTCGGGCTTGGCAACGAGCAGCGATTGGTACCAACGCTCGGCCTGCGACCGCGTGTTGGTGAAGACCAGCGTCGATCGCTCCGGGTCGAGCACCTCCAGCAGCTTGGGCAGCATCGTCAGGCCCATGTGGCCCGCCCACGGGAACGAGTCGCCCGGATCGGGCAGCAGCGTGCCGAGCTCGACGGGACGGTCGATGTCGCCGCTGATGACGACCGGCTCGGTATCGACGCCGACCGCGGCATGCGCAGCTTCATCGAGGTTCGCGAGCGTGGCGGACAACGCCCACGTGCGCGCAGACGGTGCGAACCGCCGCAAGCGCGCCAGGCCGAGCTCGACCTGCGTGCCCCGCTTGGACGCGAGCAGCTCGTGCCACTCGTCGACGATGACCGCACGCAGGCCGGCGAATCGCTTTGCAGCGTCGGTCTGCGTGAGCAGAAGACACAGCGACTCAGGCGTGGTGATGAGCACCTCGGGCAAGAGCTTGCGTTGCCGTGCGCGCAGCGATGACGACGTATCGCCCGTTCGGCTCTCGACGCGGACCGGGACTTGCATCGTCTCGATCGGTGCGCGCAGCGCGAGCTCGATGTCGCGGGATACGGCTCGGAGCGGCGTGATGTAGAGCACACGCAGGCCGCCGCGTGGCTGCTTGGCGGGTGGATTGTCGGCGGTGCCGAACTCGTCGAGCAGATCCATGACCGGGCCGAAGAACGCGGCGTAGGTCTTGCCGGCTCCGGTCGGTACGTGCACGAGGCCGCTCTGGCCGGCGCGGTAGGCATCCCACGTTGCCGATTGGAACGGCCAAGGCGACCAGCCGCGATCGGCGAAGTATCGATTGATGTGCGCGCGTGCGGTATCGGTCACGGCTTCGGTCCAAGTTCGGGCATCAGCGCACGGAGCGCGTCGAGTGTGTCGGCCTGTTCGAGCGGCTTATCGCGACGCCACCGCTGAATGCGTGGGAAGCGGAGAGCGACGCCCGAGCGGTGGCGGGTGCTCTCGCTGACGCCTTCGAACGCGAGCTCGAAGACGTGGTGCGGCTTGACCTCGCGGACGGGGCCGAAGCGGCGGACGCCGTTGTTTCTGAGCCAGCGATCGAGCTCTGCGATTTCGTCGTTGTCGAGGCCGCTGTAGGCGCGCGCGACGGGTACAAGCTCGCCGGTGCCGGGCTCGGAGCCGGTCCAGAGCGCAAACGTGTAATCGGTGAGCAGGTTCGCGCGGCGGCCGCGGCCGGGCTCGGCGTGGGTGAGCACCGCGTCGATGGTGAGCGGGTCGACTTTCCACTTCCACCAATCGCCGACGCGGCGGCCGGCGCGGTACGGGCTGCCGCGACGCTTGAGCATGAGGCCTTCGACGCGGCGCTCGCGTGATGACTTGCGGCTCTCGGCGAGTTCGTCCCATGACTCGGCGGTCACGAGCTCGGACGAACGGATGACGCCGGTCTTCGGGAGTGATTCGAGAATCTGACGCCGGTCTTCGATCGCGCTATCGCGGAGGTCGCGGCTGTCGTGTTCGAGGACGTCGTAGACGATGAATGCAACGGGTGCATCGCGGCGTGCGCGCGGTGTGACGTCCTGGCGATTGATGCGGGTCTGGAGGACGCCGAAGGGCAGCGGTTGGTCGTCTCGCCAGGCGAGAACTTCGCCATCGAGAACAAGGCCGTCTGGCAGCGCGGCGGCTTGGGTGACGATCTCGGGCAGGCGTGGCGTGAGGTCTTCGTCGCCGCGCGACCAGATCCAGATGTTGTCGTCGCGGCGGATGAGCTGGGCGCGGATGCCGTCCCACTTCCATTCGCAGAGCCAGTCGTCGATCGGTCCGAGCTTGTCGCTGATCGCGGCGACTTGCTGCGCGAGCGTGTCGGCCGCTCCGGGAGCCTCGACGGGGCTTGCGAGGAAGAACGGATACGGGCGAGACGGATCATCCGTGCCGGGCTTGTCGTCGGGAGAAGGCGGCCGGATGAGGCTTGCGAAGTTGTCAGCGGTCGGCTGCCAGTCGCCGGCAAGGCGGTGGGCGATGACATCGGTCTCGGTGGCTGCGAGTTCGGCGAGCGCGCGCACAACGAGACGCTTGGAGACGCCAACGCGGAAAGCGCCGGTCATGAGCTTGGTGAGGACGAATCGCTCGTCGGTTTCGAGGCTGCTCCACCACCGCTGGACCACAGCCCGCTGCGTGTCTTCATCGCTGCTGCGGAGCGGCAACAGTCGTTCTTCGACCCAAACCGCGAGCGATGCT
>JBCCQU010000238.1:0-4302 GCA_039208875.1 Planctomycetota bacterium | reverse complement strand
GGGCGATCTGCGGCCGATGGAGGGGAACCCGGCAGCGATGGATCAGCTGAAATCCTTCCTCACCACCCGCACGCCGCTATACGAGCAGGCGCTTGCGCAGGTCGATACAGCATCAAAGCCGGTGTCGGCGTCGTTGCGTTCGAAGGCGAACTCGATCTGCGTGCCGAAGCTGAGGCCATCGAGGCCGACAGCTGCGAGATCGAGCGCGAACGGCAGCACGATGCCGCCCTCGACATCATCGGACGAAACGTCTTCGTCACCGACGGGCAGCGTGATGTACGGCAGCAGGGCGAAGGCGGTATCGCCGCCGTCGTTGCCCCAGACATTGATCTTGACGCGGAGTTGCAGGTCGCCGGTGCCGTCGGCATCCCCCTCGTCGCTATCGATGCGGATGTAAGGCGTCCAGATGAACTGAATATCGATGTCGTTGGTGAGACCGGCCTTGAGGTTGAGCGGCGCGACGGCGTAGGTGTCGGTCTCGACGCCGGCGCTGTCGTTGAAGGTGTACTCAAGGAAGCTCATCTCGAGCTGGAACGCACCCGCATCGACCGTGTACGGGCTCTCGGTGAGGTCGGGGCGGTCGGCGCTGAGCGGGCGACGCAGGCTCTTGGGGGTTGGGTTGAAGAGGTGGAAGTCGTGTTTGTTGCCGCCTGCGAAGGCGGCCTGCTCGGCGGCTGTCGGAGCCTCTTGTGCGATGGCCGAGGCCGGCGCGAGGGCTGAGAGCGAGACGACAGACGCGAGTGTGAGCGGCGTGCGCATGGTGTGCTTCCTTAGCGGGAGTTGTTGTTGGTCATGCTAGACAGAAGTGTTTGAGTAGTCAAACATATTTGTTGTATGCCATGACGCGCACCGCAGCGATTCGATTCAGCGTGTTGCCAGAATCTGGCCGGCGACCTCGGATGACATCGAGATAGGCGTGTGCCGGGCGATCTGCACGGTGACGGAGTCGGCCGATTCGCTGGCCTGCACCACTTTGAAGCGGGCCCCGGGCCGCAGGCCGTGCTCGGCTGCGAGGCGAAGGAACTCCGGATCCTGGTCTTGCACACGGCGGATGTAGCCCGTGTCGCCCTGCGCGAAGGCTGCCAGGGGCTCGGCATCGTCGGTCTTGACGCGGCCGCGCGCATCGGGAATCGGATCGCCGTGCGGATCGGTGAGGGGATGGCCGAGGAAGGCATCGAGCCGATCGAGCACCTTGGCCGACATGGCGTGTTCGAGGCGTTCGGCCTCATCGTGCACCTCGCTCCAGTCGAGGCCGAGCGTCTCGGCGAGGAACACCTCGATGAGGCGATGCCGACGGATGATGTCGACCGCGAGAGCCTTGCCTTTGCGGGTGAGCTTGATGCCGCTGTAGCGTTCGGCGTCGGCGAGGTTGGCTTCGCAGAGCTTGCGGACCATCGCGGTGACGCTGCCCTTGGTCACGCCGAGCGTCGCAGCGATGCGCGCGACGGTGGCCTCGCCGGTCGGCGATTCCTGCTGCAGCACGTACACAGCTTTGACGTAGTCCTCGACCGTTGACGAAGCCATGCCGGAGGATAATCAGCCGGCGTCGAGCCCGAGGCGAGCCATGGCCTGCTGCAGATCGCTCCACACCATCGCCCGGTTCTCATCGGTATAGGCCCGCAGCAGATACGCCGGGTGGTATGTCGGCATGACCGGGATCGTTCGGCCGGCGATCTCGTCGTGCAGCTCATGCCATCGGCCGCGGAGCTTGCCCATGGCTTCGCTCGATTGCAGCAGCGTTTGCGACGCCGGTTTGCCGAGCGTGACGATGACCTCGGGCGCGATGATCGAGATTTGCTCGAGCAGATACGGCTTGCACGCGGCTGCTTCATCGGGCGTTGGCGTCGCGTTGTTCGGGGGGCGAGTCTTGAGGACGTTGGCGATATAGACCGTCTCGCGGCTCAGGCCCATCGCGCCGATCATCTTGTTGAGGAGTTGACCGGCCCGACCAACGAACGGGATGCCCTGCATGTCCTCATCGGCGCCGGGTGCCTCGCCGACGAACATGAGCTTGGCATCGAGGCTGCCGTCGCCCCACACGATGTTGTTGAAGTTGGTGACGAAGGCATCATGCGGGGCGTCGGCCTCGTAGCGTGCGCGCAGCTCGGCCATGCGGCTCGCCTTTTCGCCGCTCGCTGGCGGCTCGACCGACTTGCCGCGATCGGTCACGACGACCGGCGGCGGATCGTCGCTGTCGGCAGTCGCAGGCTGTGATGTTTCGGCGTCGGCCGCGACTGCGTCGCCGCCGTAGGCCGGGACCCACGGCACGCCGAGCAGGCGTGATGTCTCCGCGTGCTGACGGGCGAGCTTGGAAAGGTCGGCGTCGGTCATGTGCGCACGCTCCCTGCAATCTGATCAATCGCATCCGCGAGTCCATCGATGTCGGCCTCGGTCGTGTCGACGCCGAAGCTAGCGCGGACAGCTCCGTTGCAGTCGAGCGTACCGGCTGCGGCGTGCGCACCGGGCGAGCACTGCAGCCCGCCACGCACAGACATGCCGAACGAGACGTCGAGGATGCCGGCGATGTCGTTGGGATCGCTGCCGTCGATATTGAACGTGACGAGACCGAGCGCATCAGGCGGGCTGATCGCGTGCAGCCCGGCGATGGATGTGAGCGCTTCGTGCGCTCGCTGCGTGAGCTGCTGCTTGTGCTCGTGAACGGCTTCCGGCGCAGCATGCTCGAGCGCAGCTGCGAAGCCGGCGATTGCTGGGAGGTTGGGCGTGCCCGGCTCGAAGCGGCGTGGCAGAGCCTTGGGCAGGTCATCGCCGAGACCGTCGCCCGTGCCGCCGAAGCGGATCGGCGCGAGGCGAGAACTCCTGGCGTCGGCGATGTCCGGGATGGCTCGCGGACCGATGCGGAGCGCACCGATGCCGGCCGGGCCTCTAAAAGACTTGTGCGCGCCGATCGCGAGATAGTCGGCATGCGCCGCGATGTCGTGCAGCGGCATCGCGCCGGCGGCTTGCGCGGCGTCTACGAGCAACAGCGCATCACTGGGATGCGCGCGCACGGCTTCGGCGATGGCAGCGATGGGCTGAGCTGTGCCGAACACGTTGCTGACTGCGAGCACACAGACAAGCGCGGTGTTGGGCGTGAGCTCAGCGGCGATGTCGGCCGGATCGACAATGCCGTGACTGGCGACGGCGACCTCGACGAGTTCGACGCGGCCGAGGGCTGCGAGATGCCGGAGCGCTCGGCGGATGGCGTTGTGCTCGAGCTGCGTCATGATGACGCGCGGCGTGGTGCCGGGGTGGTCGCGGTGGTGGTCGCGGTGGTACGCATCGACGGTGCCGATGACGGCGAGTTGGAGAGCATCGGTGCAGCCGGGCGTAAAGATGACTCGGCTGGCGTCGGGTTCGCCGGTGAGATCGGCGAGGCGTTGGCGGGTTTGCGCGGTGATGTCTTGCCCGGTGCGGCTGCCGCTGTGCTGACCGCGGCTCGGGCTGCCGGCGATATCGCGCATGGCGTCGGCCATGGCTTCGGGCACGCCGGGGGCCTTTGGCCAGCTCGTGGCTGCGTGGTCGAGATACAACGCGTTGTTGTTCGTCGGCTTCGACACGTCGGCTACCGGAGCGACTTCATGCGGTGCATCCACACCGCGTAGCGATAGACAGCGACGAGCATTTCGAGCTTGCTTTCGGGCATGCCGCGGCCGAAGGCGGTCTGCATGCGCCACGTCCAGTAGGGACCGGTGAAGCTGAACCGCGTTGCGATGCCGAGGCGCAGCAGGGCCCACATGCCGCCAATGGCGTCAGTCAGCACGCTCATGAGTTGCTTCCGATCTCGGCGCTTGCGATGCCGACCGTGGCATCGAGCCCGGCTTCGAGCGTGACTGCCGGCGAGTAGCCGAGCAGTTTGTGCGCGCGAGAGATGTCTGCCAGCGAGTGCAGCACATCGCCGGGCCGCGGGTCGTGGTGCTCGGGCGCAAGCTCTGGCTTGTTGCAGCGCTCGGCGAGAGCTGAAGCGAGTTCGTTCAGCGAGATGCTGCTGCCGGTGCCGACGTTGACGACCTCGCCTTGCAGGTCGCAGTCGGTCGCGCCGGCGAGCAGCGTTGCGAGGACGGCATTGTCGACAAAGGTGAAGTCGCGGGTTTGCGAACCGTCGCCGAAGACAACGGGCGATTGGCCGGACTTGAGACGATCGATCCACGCGGGAATAACCGCGGCGTATGCGGAGCCGGCGGGCTGGCCCGGGCCGAAGACGTTGAAGTAGCGGAGGCTGACGGTGCTCAGGACGTACGAGGCTGACCACGCTGCCAGGAGATGCTCGGCTGCAAGCTTGGATGCGGCGTAGGGCGAGCGCGG
>JBCCQU010000237.1:0-4302 GCA_039208875.1 Planctomycetota bacterium | reverse complement strand
GCCTGCGCCGATGCCTCGCCGGAGAGCGAAGCGACAGCCACCATGGCTGCAGCGAGCGTCGCACCGCTCCATCGAAGGGTGCCATGTCGAAAGCCAAGTCGCTGCATGAAGTCGTACTCCCGGAGGCCGGCCCGTGTGGCCGGCGTTTGCTGGGGTGTCCGCGGCGGATCCGTTCGGCCGGTCGCGTCTGGCCCGTATGGGCATCGGAGCCACGCGGATACTTTGACGGCACGGCTGTGGCCGCTGTGTCCGTAGGCCGTCGTTCTCCCCTACGGCCGCGGCCACGCTTTGATGCCACCAGCGTCCTATCGTAGCCAATTCCGGCCCGTTCCAAGGGGAAATCGGGCGGTTGTCCTCGGACGGACCCGAGCCGGCACCGGACCCATCCCCGCAGGCCGCAGCGACCCGCACCTGCTGTGCCGGGGGAGATCTTCCGTGACAACCGCTGATACCGCTCCGACGACGCCCGCGGCCGCCTCGGATTCCGCAGCTTCCACCCTCGCGATTCACGGTGGCAGCCCCGTCTGCGACCCCGCTGTGCCGTTCATGAAGCCCCAGCTCCAGCCGCAGGATGTCGCCGCCGCCCACGCTGTGCTCGAGTCGGGCATGCTGCGGGCCGCGAGCAAGTGCTCCGAGCTCGAGACCCGCTTCGCTGAGGCTTCGGACGCGAGCCATGCCCTGACCTGTGCCAACGGCACGTGCGCCCTGCAACTCGCGTATCACGCCATCGGCCTCAAGCCGGGCGACCACGTCATCGTCCCGGCGTGGACCTACGTCGCCACCGCATCCATGCTCGTCGCGCAGGGCGTTCGGCCCATCTTCTGCGACTCCCTCCCCGGCTCGTATCAGATCGATGTCGAGGACGCTCGCAAGCGCATCACGCCCGAGACCAAAGCCATCGCCTGCACGCACATCTACGGCATTCCGGTCGATATCGATGCCGTGCAGGCACTCGCGGCCGAGCACAGCCTCAAGGTGGTGTACGACTGTGCCCAGGCCCACCTCGCGACGTACAACGGCAAGGGCATCGGTGCGTTCGGCGATGTGTGTACCTATTCGTTCTACGCCACGAAGAACCTCGGCACCGGCGAGGGCGGCATCGTCACCACCAACGACGACACGCTCGCGACCGACATCGGCCTGCTCCGCAGCCACGGCGAAACCGAGAAGTACCTGCACGAGCGCATCGGCTTCAATTACCGCATGAACGACATCACCGGAGCCATCGGCTGCTCGCGGCTCACGCGTCTGCTCGACGAGACCAACGCCCGCCGGGCTGCAGCCAAGCTCTATGAGGCAATCGTCGCCGGCATCGAAGGTCTCGGCCAGCCCGAACCCACGCCCGGCTCCGAGCCCGCCTGGCACCTCTACAGCGTCAAGCTCGACCTCGACAAGTTCAGCTGCACCCGCGACGAGTTCTGCGACGCGCTTCGGGCGGAGGGCGTGCCGACCGCGGTGCACTATCCCAAGTGCCTGACCGATCAGCCGGCCTTCGCCGATGTCATCGAAGCCAACGGCCGGGACTATGCCGATCGATTCGGTGGCGGTTCCGCGGGTGCCGAGCGGGCTGCGCATCCGCCGGTGTCGCGTCGGCTCGCCTCGCAGGTGTTCAGCCTGCCGATGCACCACGAGCTGACCAAGGCCGACACCGCCCGCGTTGGCGAGGCACTGGCCAAGGTCACCGCCGCCTTCCGCAACTGACGCAGGAGTTCAACGCGGAAAGCTGCCGGGGGGCTTCCGGGGGCGAGCGGCCGATTGCCGTTCGTAGCAAGGGTCTTTGGTGGCACCGGTCTCCAGACCGGAGCGTTTCTCATGTCGGGGCGGGGACATCTTGTCCCCGGGGTGAATGCCATAAAGACGCTCATCGCCGGGCGGCCAAAGGCCACCGCTCCAACACCTTCGTGACTTTCGCACCGTCGTGCTCTTCGCGGCCTTCGCGTTCCCATCTCTCCCCCTCCGTCTCCGCGTTCGTCTTCCACGCGCAGTCTTTCCAGTCCCGCTCGCCACTCCGCCGATACCTCTCCGTGCTCCGATCCGGCCACGTTGTTGTGCTCTGCGCGTTCACGCTCCTCGTCCTCGGCGTGGTCATGGTCAACTCCGCCGGCATGCGCGTGCAGCCGCTCGGTGTCGACGGCGTCCAGACCGACGGCATCACCCTCGAATCCATCCTCCTCAGCAGGCCCACAGGCTTCATGGTCGCGTCGCTGGTGGTCATGGCCATCGCCAGCCGCATGCCAGTCGGCTGGCTGAGTGACCTCCCCAAACGCCTGCTCGGCGACAAGCCGCCCGCTGTCTCGATCGTCGTGCTGTGGCTCGGAGCGGCGGTCATCGCTGGCGGGCTCATGTCCGTCTACGTCCCAGGCATCGGCAAAACCGTCAACGGCTCGGCCCGCTGGGTCGAGCTGCCCGGCGCGGGCTTCTCCTTCCAGCCGAGCGAAATCGCCAAGTGGTCGCTCCCCGTCCTGCTCGCTGTCTTCGTCACGCTCCGGGGCCCGCGCATCGCTGGGCTCGCCTCGGGCATGCTGCCCGCCCTCATCGCCATCGGCCTCGTCGCCGGCGTCGTCGTGCTCGAAGACCTCGGCACCGGCGTGCTCATTACAGCCGCAGCCGGCGTCACGCTCATCGCAGGCGGCGCACGCCTCTGGCAGCTCGGCCTCATCGCACCCATCGGCATCGCTGCGGTCGGCGCGTCGATTCTCTCCAGCGACTACCGCGTCCGCCGCATCACCGCCTTCCTCGACCCCTTCGAAGATCCCAAGGGCGACGGCTACCACATGCTGCAGTCCATGTTCGCCATCGCGGGCGGCGAGGGCACCGGCCGCGGCCTCGGCTTCGGCCTGCAGAAATTCGGCTACCTCCCCGAAGATCAGACCGACTTTCTCTTCGCTGTCGTCTGCGAGGAACTCGGCATCGCGGGCGCAGCCGTCGTCGTCGGCCTGTTCGCCGCACTGCTGCTGGCAGGTCTGTCGATCGTCCGCAACGAGCCCCGCCGCGTCATCAAGATCGCGGGCGTCGGCGTGCTGGCCACGGTCGGCTTCCAAGCACTCATCAACCTGCTCGTCGTCACCGGGCTCGGCCCGACCAAGGGCATCGCGCTGCCGCTCATGTCCCAGGGCGGCACGGGCTGGATGCTCACCGCACTCATGCTCGGGCTGCTGGTCGCTGCCGATCGCGAACAGGCAGACATGCAGCTCGACGACCAGCCAACGAACGGTGATCTCCACGACGAAGACGACGCTGATGCGCGCGATCCGGTCGGTCTGTACGGGCAGCCGGCGTGACCAAGCCGCTCGCAGTAGTCGTGGCCGGCGGCGGCACCGGCGGACACCTCTACCCGGCACTCGCCATCCTTGAACATCTCGATGCGTACGCACTGTTTCTGCCGAGCGAACGCGCCATCGACGAGCGCGTGCTATCCGCAGCGGGCGTCGAGCGCCGCCCGCTGAAAGCCAAGCCGTTTTCAACCAAGCCAATCGGCCTGCTGAAGTTCATGGCGTCGTGGGCACCGTCCGTGCGCGCAGCCCGCGAGACCATCCGCGAACTGCAGGCATCTGGTCATCGTGTCGTGATGCTCGCGACCGGCGGCTTCGTTGCAGCTCCCGCCGTGCAAGCTGCGCGCGTCGAGCGTGTGCCGGTCGTGCTCATCAATCTCGACGATCCGCCGGGCAAGGCCAACCGTGTCGTCGCCAAGCATGCGCGCACGGTGCTCAGCGCAGCGGGCCACGACGAGGCGATGCGGAGGAACTGGATCCCGATACCGCCGATCGTACGAGCTGCAGCCCGCGCTCCGGGCGAGCCCGCCGAATGCCGACAGCAAATCGGCCTCGACCCAGACCGTCCGACGCTGTTCGCGACCGGTGGCAGCCAGGGCGCGCGCACGCTGAATGACGTCGTGCTGACGCTTGCGGAGCGTGGCGATCTCGAAGGCTGGCAAGTCGTGCACCAGTCGGGCGAGGACGACCAGGAGCGAGTGGAAGGCCGGTACCGCGAGCTTGGCGTGCCGAGCGTCGTCCGGGGCCTGATCGACGACGTCGGCGGGGCGTGGGGGGCTGCCGATCTTGCCATCGCCCGCGCCGGCGCGGGAGCCGTTGCTGAGGTCTGGGCCAATGCGGTGCCGACGGCCTTTCTGCCGTACCCGTTCCACGCCGACGAGCATCAGCGACGCAACGCCGAGCCGCTGGTGCAGGCCGGCGGGGCCGTGGTCGTCCGCGATCACAAGGATGCTCAATCGACTCTCGCAGCAGCCGGCGACACCTTCACGCATCTGTTCCGCGATCCTGGCCGGAGGGCATCGCTGCAGGC
>JBCCQU010000236.1:0-4306 GCA_039208875.1 Planctomycetota bacterium | reverse complement strand
TCCGGATCGGGCATACGGGCGGGCCGATTGGGACCTGATTTTTCGGGCCTTCGTCGATGTCGGCAAGACAGTCCAGTCGGATCGGCTGGGTTTCGAGAACGATGACGACCTTATCGGGACCGGCCTCGGGCTCGAGTTTCAACTTTCTCGGAACTTCAGCGCCCGCATGGACTGGGCGATCGCGCTGCAAGAGGCATCAAACCTTGATGTGAAGGTGGGTTCGAATCGGTTCCACTTCATATTTACGGTGCTGTATTAGCAGGGCCCCAGATAAACTGCTTCAGAGGCGGACAGCCCATGATGGATGCCGATGCCGGCAGCTTCTGTTCGCGATGCGGTAGGGTTGGGTATTGCGAAGCGGCGACTGGCTGAGCATGTTTGCGGGCGCGAGTAAGCCGCGGCAAAGGTGAGTGAAGTCGACGGGACGTTGATTGAGTATCGCGGAAGGATTTACGACATGGCAAAGAAGGCCGGTGCACATTCGCGCGTCGCTCGCTCTCGGGTGAGGCCTGTTCGCTGCGGGCATCGCGTAGGGGCTCCGGGCCTCGCGGTGAGTCCGATGGTTTCGGCGCTCGCGCTTGGTGGTGCTGTGTCGATGTCGCTCGCGGGGCCGGAGGGTGCGCAGGTCGTACACGGGTCGGCGTCGATCAACACGCAGGGCGCTCTGACGACGATCCGCACGTCCGACACCGCGATCATCAACTACTCGGGCTTCGACATTCTGCCGACCGAGACGGTTCGGTTTATTCAGCCGAGCGCATCGAGCCGCGTGCTGAATCGCATCCAGAGCGCGGACCCGACGGTGATTGCGGGCCGCCTGCAGGCCAACGGTCAGGTCTACATCACGAACCGCGCGGGCGTGTACTTCGCGAACGGCGCGCTTGTTGATGCCGGCACGATCTACGCGGCTGCGGGATCGATCTCCAACGCTGACTTCCTGGCCAACATCAATCGCTTCACAGATTTGACCGGCGATGTGGTCAACGAGGGCACGCTGCGCGCGGACGCTGTGCACCTTCTTGGGCAACGAGTGATCAACAGCGGGCAGATCGATGCCAAGGGTGGCTTGGTTTCGATGTTTGCGGGCGATTCGGTGCTGATCGGCGAGCGGGGTGGCCGCATCTATGCCAAGGTCGATGCGTCGCGGCTTGACAACCCGATCGATCCGGCAGCGGTCGGCACAGGCGATCTGTACTCGATCGCGATCATGGACACCGCGGGGATTCAGGCGTTGCACACGCACGTCGAGTCGGCCGGGCGGACAGAAGTCGCGGGCAATATCGATGCGTCCAACCCGGCGGGCGTCGGCGGCACGATCGATTTATTCGGCTCATCGGTTGTGGTGCGCGATGCGATGCTCGATGCCTCGGGCAGTGCGGGCGGCGGCTCGGTGCGTATCGGTGGCGGGCTGCAGGGGCGTGATGCTTCGGCGCCTAACGCCAAGACCACGCTGGTGACGCCTGGCACGCGCATCAGCGCGGATGGCTTCGTTTCAACTCCGGGCGGTGTCGTCGGCTCGGGCGACGGCGGCACGGTGATCCTGTGGGCCGATCAGACCGCGGGCTTTGGCGGCAATATCACGGCGCGGGCTGGCGGCGATGGCGATGGCGGCTTCGTCGAGGTCTCGGGTCGTGAGCGGCTGATCTATCAGGGCGCAGTCGATACGCGCGCGACGAACGGCAACGACGGCACGCTGCTGCTCGACCCTGAGAACGTGCGCGTTGTCGAGGATGCCGACGCCGATACGACAGACCTGACCGATGTCGATGCGTTCGACGATCCGGATCTGTCGTCGTTCGAAACGACGATCGCGGTGTCGTCGATCAACAACGCGACGAGCAACGTCGAGGTGCAGGCTGAGGATGAGGTGTCGATCGAGGCAGCGATAGATATTGCTGAGCAGGGCGTCGGGTTCACCGCACGGGCGGGCGGCAACATCTTCGTCGATGCGCCGATCACGACCAACGACGGCGATGTGACGCTGAGCGCAAACGACGCGATGGCAAGCGAGCCGAGCCTGATCGGCAACATCACGATCAACGAGCCGATCCGTACCACCGGCGGTGATCTCACGCTCACCGTGAATCCCAGTAATGACGGCGACGGCGACATCGCGATCAACGCCTTGTTAGATCTGAGTCGCGACTTCGGCATGCCGAGCGAACGCGGCGGCCTTGCGGTCATCGAGGCGTCGGGTGGTGGCTTCGGTGATCCGGCAAACTTCAGCGACGATGACTTCAGCATCAGCATCGGTGACGGCTTGGCACTAACAGCCGGCCGGTCGCTCTTCTTCGGTCCGGTCGAGCTTGGTCGGAACACGCGAATCACGGGCGTCGGCGGCGGCTCGGCTGTCGCGTTCAACGAGGACGTTCTGCTTAGGAGTGCGACGACCCTTCGAGTCGGCGAGGTTGATCTGCTCGGAGGGCCTAGCTCGGTTGGAAACTTCGAGTCGGCAACCTCATTCCTCATTATCGAGACGCCCGGTCTCAGCGATCCCATCGCATTGGGCGGTGGGCTGGAGACATCGGCCCTTGACTTCACACTTTCGGATCTCGCAGCGGTGAGCGGGCCGGTCGTCGTGAGCTTCGGCCGAGACTCCGGCTCGTCTGTGCTGACAATTCCGGCGACCGTTATCGACACGGACGCGAGGCTGCGCTTGCTCGGTTCCGGCCAGGCGGTGATCCCGAATGGGCTGACACTCGCTGCGACTGAACTCACGGTGCCGACCGTCGAGTACGGTGGTGCACTCGACCTAAGTGTTTCGTCGCGTTTGATGGTGAATAGCTTCACCGCGACTGCTGACGGGCTTCCGGTCACCATCGCTTCAACGAACGATGTTGGCCAGGCGACTGTTCAGGTGCTCGGCGTCGGTGGCGTCGCGTTTTCGACACGCGGCGGTTCGCTGCAACTGCAAGCAAACGGTGAGTCTTCGGCCGAGTTTGGTGTCGGTTCAATCGATACCGATGGCGGCGCCGTTGAGATCTCGGCAAACGATACCGCGTTGCCGATCTCGATTTTCGGCGACATTGATACGCGTATGGCAGATGGTGGTGCGGGGTCTGTCGCTATCACCGGAACAAACGCGCTGGTCCTCTTCGATTCGATCAGCCCTGCCAGTGACATCGATGTCTTTGCAAGTCAAGTCGTCATCGATGGTGCAGCCAGCATCTTCTTGGAGCCAACGTCGATCTCTGTGGTGCCAAACGGTACGGTGGAACTCGATGCTGCGACGCTGTTTGATGGACTGTCGATCATTGCGGATGAGGTGAACTTCGTTGGCGGGGCTGAGTCGGTGTTTGGTGCGGGCCAACAGCTCTCGATCGCACCGACCGGTGACAACGTGCCGATCGTACTCGGCGGCAATCTCGATCAGCCGGGCCAGCTCGATCTCTCGCTGAGCGACGTGCAGGCGTTGACCCGCGTGGATTTGTCAGCTGGCGATACGCCGCTCATGCTCGAACTCGGGCGTGCCGGCACCGGTGCGCACAGCATCACTGTTGGTGACTTCAGCCCGTTCACGACGAGTGTGCTCGGTGCGGGGCTGACGCTTCACGCGCCCGCTGGTCAGATCACGCTGAGCAACAACCTGGTTACGGACGGCTCGCAGGTGTTCAACGGCCCGGTGACGTTCACCGACGCGAGCACCGGTGGCAATGGCGCGACGGTTTTCTCGCTCGGCGGAACCGTCGATTTCAACGGCCCGGTCACTGGCACAGGGGCTGGCGGCAGTTTCTCGGCGATGGCGCTCGGCAACGTGACCATCGGCGCGGGCTCATCCATCGATGTCAATGGCGGCGATGTGATGCTGCTCGCGGGCGCGAGCGAAGGCCTCTCGACAAGCGATCCGTCTGTCATCATCAGTGGGCCGATCGCGACCAACGGCGGCAGTCTTGAGGTTCGGGCTACTAACGAGTCGAGCACACAGCTGCATAACGGTTCGGTGCAGGTCAACGCGGGCATCGATCTGAGTACGTCATCCGGTGACCGCGCGGGCGTTGCTCGGTTCCGCGCACCGCTTGCGTCGGGTCCGGGTTTTGTTGTCTCGCTAAATTCGCCGGAAGGCGTGGCTGCCGGTCGGCTGGTGTTCGAGACACCCGTCACGATCACAGTACCGCAAGAGTTGCGTGGCGTGGGGACAGCTTCGGTGATCGGCTTTGCAGACTCTGTGGTCGCCACGCCGAGTGCCGATCGTCTGACGCTGACGGCGGGTGAGATCGTGTTCGGCGGCGGAGCCGGTTCATTCACAGCCTCACGCTTGCGGGTGCAGCCGGTCGCAGACACAACGGCGATCAATATCGGAAGCAAC
>JBCCQU010000235.1:0-4322 GCA_039208875.1 Planctomycetota bacterium | reverse complement strand
GTACGTCTCACCGGCGCCCGGCCCCCACACCTGCGAGCCGTCCTTGCCGAAGCCGCGGTCGGCTGTCTTGAGCCCGTCGCGCGTGATCATCAGCTCACTGGTCATCTCATACGCGCCGCCGCGGGCCGTCGGATACGGGTGCGGCGTGGCTGCGACGTAGCCGCCCGAGCCATCGGACCGCACTTCCATATCGAGCGTGCCGAGCAGCTCATCAGGCGAGAACTTCGGGAACAACTGCGGCAGGGCCCACATGCCGGTCATCGCGCCGGCGCGCACTGTCTCGCGAACCTCGAGCGTGCGGATACGGATGACGCTGTCGCGCTTGTAGAACTCGAGCAGTGCCTGGTGCGTGGGCTGATCGAGCGCGTCAGCACGGGCGGCCTCGACGTACACGGTGTCGGATAGGCCGTTGGCCTTCACCGGCGTGAATGTGACGACGAAGTCGACCGGTTCGCCCTCGGCATCGAGGATCGGCTCCGAGGTCTTCCACGACCCCTGCATCAGCGATGCGACCTCGCCGAACTCCGGCTCCGACCACTCGATCGCCCACGTCTGGAAGGACTCGACGAACTTGGCTGCAGCCTCTTGCGAGGTCTCGTCCATCGCGGGCTGTGCGCTCGCCGCGCCGGCCGAGAGGGTGAGCACCGCAGCAGCCGTGACGCTGCGGGTGAGCTTGGTAGCGAATCCGGAGGCAACACGGGCAACGTCGAACATCGGCGGGGCTCCTCGGTCGGGTCTTGTGCGGAAACGAGAGGGCGAAAGTGTAGCCGGCACGCTGCCACCCAGCGGCAGCCGGGGTGACGCGCGAAACAGCGTGGTTCTTCTAGCCAGACGACCGGCAGAGCACAGAGTCAGCCGCTCGGTTGTCGCCGAATCAGGCGAGCTCGGGGAACATCTTCTTCACGATGTCGACGAGTTCCTCGACGTGGCTGGCCGACTCGTCGAACAGCTTCTGCTCGTCGGCGTCGAGCTTGAAGTCGATGATCTTCTCGACGCCGTCCTTGCCGAGCAGCGCGGGCACACCGACGAACAGGCCGGTCTTGCCGAACTCGCCGTCGAGGTACGCAGCGGAAGGCAGGATGCGCTTCTTGTCCTTCACGATGGCCTCGACCATCTGGATCGTGCCGCTGGCCGGCGCGTAGTACGCGCTGGTGCCCATGAGCTTGACGATCTCGCCGCCGCCGACCTTGGCGCGATCGACGCACGCGGTGATCTGTTCCTCGGAGAGCAGGTCGGTCACGGGGATGCCGTGCACGCTGGTGAGGCGTGGCAGCGGGACCATGTCGTCGCCGTGGCCGCCCAGCAGCAGCGCCTGCACATCCTCGACAGAGCAGCCGATCTCCCACGCGATGAACGTGCGGAAGCGTGCGACATCGAGCGCACCGGCCTGGCCCATGATGCGATGGGCCGGGAAGCCCGTCGCCTTCCACGCGGTGTACACCATCGCATCGAGCGGATTCGACACGACGATGACGATTGAATCGGGCGCGTGCTGCTTGATGTTCTCGCTCACGCTCTTGACGATCTTGACGTTGGTTTCGATGAGATCGTCGCGGCTCATGCCGGGCTTGCGGGGCAGGCCGGCGGTGATCACCACGACATCGGAGCCGGCGATGTCCGCGTAGTCGGCGGAGCCGGTGAGCATGCCGTCGAATCGCTCGATCGGGCCGCAGCAAGCCAGGTCGATCATCTTGCCCTTGGCCACACCCTCCTTGTCGGGGATGTCGAGCAGAACAATGTCGCCGAGCTCCTTCTGCGCTGCCCAATGCGCACAAGTCGCACCGACGTTGCCCGCTCCGATGATGCTGATCTTGGCCTTCCCAGTCGGCATGATTCCCGTCCCTTCAGAAGCGCGCCGAGGCGGATTCCAACGCGGTCCGCGCAACGCGTGAGTGATAGCTGCGCATCCTAGATGTGCAATTCGGACCGGTCTTTCAACATTGGAAAACCGTCGGCCGATCGCGACGATTTAGCGCGGCCGATCACGGCGATCGCGGGCACCCGGGCCGAGCGTGATCACGTTCTTCCCCTGCCGCTTGGACTGGTAGCTCAACTGATCGGCATGCCGCAGCAAGTCCTCAGCCGTCCGGCCATCCCACGGGAACGTCGCCAGACCGCCGGAGATCGCCAGCGTGCCGGGGGCATCGCGGCCGAGCTTCGGGAAGCTGCAGCTCTGCACCTGCAACTGGAAGCGGTCGGCAATCTCGAACACCGACGCTGGGTGCGTGCTGCCGGCCTCGCGCGGGCCGTCGGGCTCGAAAAACACGACCGCGAACTCGTCGCCACCGATGCGGCAGACGCGGTCGTTGGGCCGCACAACGCTATCGAGCATGCGCACGGTTTCGCGGAGGATTTCATCGCCAGCTGCGTGGCCGTGCTGATCGTTGAAGGTCTTGAAGTCGTCGATATCGAAGACCAGCAGCGTGAGATCGTGCCGGGCGTCGCGGGCGCGATCGATCGCTGCGGGCAGGAAGCGATCGAAGTACCGCCGATTGCGCGCACCGGTCAGCGGATCGGTAAAGGCGGCTTCGCGTAGTTGCCGCTGTTGATCGGACAGCCGCATCCACGACGACAGCCACGCAGCTTGCTGCTGCGCGTCCGCGGCAGAGCTGCCCGGGGCGATGAGCATGCCGATCGTGACATCGCCGAAACCAAGGACCGGGACGGCGTCGGGTGATTTATCTGCAGCGGTTGCACTGCGCACAAAGCGGAGGTGCGGATTGCCGATGCGATGCTGCATCAGCGCGACCGCCATCGGCACGATGTCCTGCCCACGCGCGAGCAGTGCTGCGAGCGGCGCGTCGCCGAGATCGGCGCTGGTCGGCGGCACACTCGCGGCTGCGGCTGCATTCTCGCGAGCCGACGGCCGGGTCGCGTCTCGGGCCGGGGCCGGCTTGGGCTCACACTTTTTTGCGAAGGCTCGCACCGCCTCCACGCCATCCGAAGCGCGCAGCGACGCATCGAACACGCCGCAGTCGTCGGTGTCGTCATCGCCGACGACTCGCGCTGTGCGCACCGCCGGGTCGATGAGCTTGAGCGCCTCGACAAAGTCTGGCCCGTCGTCGCCACCCGGCTCGAGGTCGGCATCATCGGTTTGTCCGACGAGCACAAAGATCGGGCCGTCGGGCGCATGCCGCATGGCGCCGTTCTCGACCATCGCATCGAGTCGGCCATCGGACAGCTCGCCGAGCGCGTCGAACGCTGTGCGCGCACGCATGAGCTCGATGCCCGCCGCCCGACGCAGCTCGCGATCCAATCCGGTCCGGCCGACCAGAATCACACGCAGACGCTCATCGGCGTTGCCGGGATGCTGAGAGTGAGCGGCTGGGTTCGACATACGCGGGCCTTCAGTCCTCGTCCGCCAGCAGCATTGCGAGTTCGTCATCCGTGAGCAACGCACGCGGCGTGAGCGGTGCGCGCCCGGCTGCGGACCCGGAGGCCGCGACGTCCGAGAACCCGGTCGTGCGACCGGCTGTTTTGCCGAGCTTCACCTCTGAGGTACGCGCGGTCCGCTCAGCCGGTTCGTCGGGCTGATCGGATGTCGGCGAGCTGTGCCAGGGCCCGTCGCCGGCGAGTCGAAGCCCAGTGCCGGCCGACCGTGTTTGCCGGGGCCTGGCAGCTCGTTCGCCGGGGTCCCAGATCGCGGGCTTGGTCGGCACGAAGTCATCGTCGCGGGCGGGGCGAAGCTCGTCGGTATCGCCCGGCAGATACACCCAACGCCGGCTGTCCGGAGCGAAGCGACGCAGCGTGAGCTCGATCTCGATGGCCTGCTCGAGCCGCTTGGGTTCGACAAAAACCACCACCCGGGGCTCGCCCGCGGGCGGAATAAGGGCCTGTGCGCACGCGACGAGGGCTGAGGGGGTCGCGACGACGTCGAGGCCGCGAGCCAACAAAGCATCGATCAGCCGCACCGGCTCTTCCCCGGCGTGCAGGACCACGCACCGGGTGCGCCGGAGCTGGCTTGAATCTGGTTGATCTCCATCCGCCATCGCAGCATGGTACTCCCCGCGCGCGGCGAGGCTGCCCGGTTGTGCGGAACCTGTGCAAGCTCGGTGGTAATTCTCGTGTTTGCCTAGCCCCATAAGACCCCCTGCGCTAATGGAACTCCTCTCCGGCTGCCATGACCGCTGCCGCTGCCCGCTCGGCGCCATCGACCGGCCCGAGCGACCGCAGCCCCGCCTGCAGCGATGCCCTCCGGCCAGGATCGCGGAACAGATGGAGAATTTATGGTCTTAGTTGGGCCATCAGGGTGCGGTAAAAGTACTTTACTGCGTTTGATTGCCGGACTCGAAACGCTGACGGCAGGCAATATTTGGGTGGGC
>JBCCQU010000234.1:0-4333 GCA_039208875.1 Planctomycetota bacterium | reverse complement strand
CGTCGCGTCGGTGGTGCCTTGGATCGGCACGAAGCTGTCGCCCTCCGCGAGGTCGCGGCGGTAGAGCTGTCGCTCGCCCTGCGCGTCGCCGACGACGACGAACGTGCTGCCGTCCGGTCCGGCTGCGATGGCGGTGCCCTCGCCATCCGCAAAATCAACCGTGAGCCCGGCGAGTTCTGAGACAAACCGCACCTCATTGCCTGTGCCTGCGACTGCGGTTACGGCTGGCGCACCTCTGAACAGCAAAGCCAGCGAAGTCGCGGCGGCTGCGATGCTTACGCCCGCGACGAGCCACGGCACGGTGGCCACCGCCTGCTGACGGCGCTCGGCAATCTCGGCCTCACGAACGGCTGCGACGCTCTCAGCGGGCACCTCGATCGATGACATCGCTTCGTGCGCATCGGTGAGTTCGATGCGCGCATCGCCGAGGTCGCGCAGTCGCCGCTTGGGATCCTTCTGGAAGCACCGCTTCAACAGCTCAACGACCCGCGGTGGTGTGTCGGCTGGCAGAGCTGTCCAGTCGGGCTCGGTGCGGAGGATCAACGCGATGGTGTCGCTCACTGTGTCGGCATAGAACGGCGGATGCCCCACGAGCGACTCGTACAGCACGCAGCCGAAGCTCCACACATCCGTGCGCTTATCGAGCGGCCGACCTCGCGACTGCTCGGGGCTCATGTAGCCCGCGGTGCCGAGGATCATGCCCTCCTGCGTGTTGTCGAGCGACCCGGTCGGTGCGTTGAACTCCTTCTCCTCGGCATCCGGACCCGATGACTTTGCAAGGCCGAAGTCCAGCACCTTGACTACGCCGTCCGGCGTGATCTTGACATTGCCCGGCTTGAGATCCCGGTGGATAACGCCCTTCTCGTGCGCAGCCTCGAGGCCTTCGGCAATCTGCGCGTGCACAGACAACGCGTCATCGACCGGCATCGGTCCGTTGCGGATACGGTCGCCAAGCGTCTCGCCGGGGATGTACTCCATGACGATGAAGCGATGGCCGCCGTCTTCTTCGAGGCCGTAGATCGCGGCGATGTTCGGGTGGTTGAGCGTGGCGAGCAGCCTAGCTTCGCGCTCGAACCTCGCGGCGCGGTCGGCGTGTTCAGCGAAGACGTCTGGCAGCAGCTTGACCGCGACGTCGCGATTCAGACGGGTGTCCTTTGCGAGATACACGACACCCATTCCGCCGCGCCCCAGTTCACCCTGAATCGGATACGGCCCGATGCGGCCGCTCTGCTTGATGCCCTCGTTCGTGAAGTTGCTGCTGCTCGGTCGCGGTCGAGGCGCCACGGTTGCTGCGGTGTTTGGATCGCCACCGCCGGTGTTGCCAACCGAACCGCTCCCCGATTCGGGTGTGTGATCCCAGGAATCGACGAGCGAGCCAGACGACTTGTCACGCTCGGTGCGCACAGCGTCGCTGGCGATCGCACCGGTGTCGTCATCTTCGTTTGGCTCGGGTGCCTTCGCCGGCTCGGTTTGCGCCGGTGCCGGTGCTCCCCACGCGCCGGGGCGCCCGGGCTCGGCCGGGGGAAGATTTGATGCGGGCGGCTGAGTTGCATCGTCCGCAGCCGGACCGCGCTTCGGCGATGAATAGCCGATGAAGGTCTCGGCCTCGTATTCGGTCGGCGAAAGATCACGCCGAGCGGGGTCTGGACGCCCGCCCTTTGAGCCAGAGTCGCTCATATCCCAGCCTCGCTTTCTGCGCGAGGTTAGCAGACCGGTGGACGCATGCCCAATGGAGACACCGATTTGGCGTCACGATGCGCGGCGGCGGACCGCCGGCTCGGCATCGGCCACGATGATGCGGTCGCGCCCGGCGAGCTTGGCTGCGTACAGCGACCGATCGGCCCGCAGCACGGCCTGGCCGACCGACTCGCCCTCGCCGGGTCGCCCGGACGCAGCACCGATCGAGACCGTTACATGGCCTTCGGCATCGGGGCGTGGCACACGCTCGCGGGCCACCGCTGCGCGCGCAAGCTCCGCGACCCGGGCCACGGCCGCCTCATCGGCACCGGGGAGAACGACGATGAACTCCTCGCCGCCGAATCTGGCGACGAGATCGCCGCTCCGCTGCGTGATGGTTTGGAGCGCAGAGGCAATCCGCCGGAGGCATTCGTCTCCGGCTTGGTGGCCGGCCGAGTCGTTGAAGAGCTTGAAGCGATCGATGTCCATGAGCAACAGTCCGACCGGCTCGTGCCGGCGCGCTGCGCGTCGCCATTCCTCGGCAACATGCACATCGAAACCGCGACGGTTGGCGATGCCGGTAAGTTGGTCGGTCTTGCTGAGCGCATCGATGCGGCGGTTCGCGGCTGCGAGCTCCGTCATCGCTGCGTCTTTGTCGAGTTGGAGTTGGATGTTCTCGCGAGACTCGGTGCAGACCCGCGCGAAGGCGCGCAGCAGGAATAGGCCGAACAGTGCGATCATCGCGAGCAGCACATTGTGCGACCAGCCGCCGGGCTGCGATACGTCGTACAACGCTGGCAGCATCATGGCGGAGAGGTATGCCGGGAAGACCCAGCCGCTCTGCGTCATGGCTGCGATGCTCGCGACGGCGACGCCGCTCATCGCACAAATGGCGACAGCTTCGGCCCATGCGTGCGCGGGATCGATGAGGAACAACACCGAGCCCCACAGCAGGCCGTCACCGATAGCCCCGACGCCGAAGAATGCGACTGCGCGCGCGGGCGCGGTCTTCCAGAGACGGAGGCGAAGTGTCTGCTGACAGTGGCGGTAGCGGAGGAACGCGAGCAATGTGAGCGACGCCCACCAGATGAAGACGTCGGCCATGCCGGTAGCTGTTGCGACAACACCGGCGACGACACCGCCGACAAGCAGGTCGAGCGGGAGCCCCCGTCCGAGTTGGCTATGCAACAGCCGCGCCTGCTCCTGACGCACAGTGATGGCATCGGGCTGCTGCTCGGCCTCGCCCATCGAGCACCTCCGCTGTCGCTGCTGCTGAAAGCAGCGAGACGCGAGAGGCATCGGCTCGGTTGCACCGCGGCTTGCGGCTCGTGCTGACTGTTCGGGCGACGTCGCTGCAAGACTTGCGTCGAGCCTGATCATTCGCGTCCGAGAACCTGCGAAAGGCCCTAGGAACGGAGGTCCTGGATGAATGCATCAGCCTCGGCGATGGAGGCTTCCATCTCGGCCACGAGGCGATCGATCTCGTTTTCAAGCCGAAGCGTGGTGCTCTCGAGCGACGCGATGGCGCGCGCATTAAGGTTGTGCTTGAGGAAGAGCACCTGCTCGTTGAAGCTCGCGAGCACCGGGGCCATGCGGCTTTCGGCTCGCCGCATCGCAGAGAGCAGCG
Source organism: Planctomycetota bacterium (assembly GCA_039208875.1). Taxonomy (GTDB): domain Bacteria; phylum Planctomycetota; class Phycisphaerae; order Phycisphaerales; family UBA1924; genus JBCCQU01. The sequence goes on along the minus strand of JBCCQU010000234.1, from coordinate 1,029 downwards.
CGTCGTACTGCGACTGTGTCGCGCGGAGTTGATCTTCGCTGGCTCGTCGCAGCTCGGCCGAGGTGTACTCGTCGAGCTCGCGGTTCCACTCGCTGAACAACCGATCGCCGACGGCCTCGACCGCATCGATTCGCCGACCGACATCGGAGGCTGCGTCCTCGCTGCGCTTGAGCTCGCGGCTCAGACGGTTATAGGTCTTCTCGAGATCGCCGCCGTCGAAGTCGGTGAGTGACTTGAACTCTTCGAGCGTGGTTGCGAATTGCTCCTTGGCGTCCTGCTGTTCATCGCGGGCCGACTCGACGCGATCGACGAGCTGCTCTCGCTTCTCGTAGCCGAGTTGCTCGCGGACAACGATGCCTGCTGACTCGCAGCCAGCAAGACCCGCGACGGAAACCGCCATCGCGGAAGCCAACACAATTGATGCGCATCGCACGGCTGCAAACTCCCGCGGGGCTTAGCTTCCGAACTTGTCGTAGACGACGACTTCCTCGAGCGGAAGTTGGCCGGGCTTGGCCCACGGGTCTTTGACTCGCTTGCCGACCGCGACGAGCGGGCCGATGACGTGATCGCTTGGCAGTTGGATGAGTTCGGCCACGGCGTTTCGATCGAAGCCGATCATCGGGCAGGAGTCGTAACCCATGCCCTTTGCTGCGAGCATGACGGTCTGCATCGCCATGCCGATGGACCGCATCGCTTCGTCGCGTTGCAGTTGCTCGTCGCCCTCGTGAAACGGACCCATCCAGCCGACGAGCAAATCGGCAACATCCTTCGGCGCGTTCGCCCAGTAACGCTCGGGGCTCTTGGCCCACGCCTTGGTATCGGCGGTCATCACGATCAGCAGCGATGCGTCGGTGATCTGAGCCTGATCGTTGCCGGCTGCGCGGATTTTCGTGCGGGTTTTGGGGTCTTTGACGAGCACGAATCGCCAGTGCTGGATGTTGAAGCTCGTCGGGCTCTGGATCGCGGCTTCGAGCAGCGTCCGCACCTCTTCGTCGGACAGCACATGCTCGGGATCAAAGTGCTTGACCG
>JBCCQU010000233.1:0-4353 GCA_039208875.1 Planctomycetota bacterium | reverse complement strand
GGGCGAGCTGCCGGCCGAGGTGTTCGCGCGGTTGCCGAGCGACATCCGGACGCGGCTTGAAGCGATGCCCGACGACCAGCAGCGCGCAGCGATCAAGCGGCTCGCCGAGCGACGGCTCGATGCTTCGGCATCGCAGAGCACGGAGCGAGACAGAGACCGTCCGCGTCGTGAGCGCAGGCCTTCGAAGCCGGCGCCGAGCGTCGACACGGTCGATGTTCCGGCTCCGGACGAGGGGTGAAAGGCCCCGGGACCGGCCGATTGCGGCTCGTGCGTGCGGTTTTGTGTGCTGAAATTGAAGATTTTGCTTAGGGCTTCGATCGCAGTTCGCAGCTTGCCCATTTTATCTTGATAGTTATTTGATAGGTATGTTTGGGTTCCGGTAAACCCCGGCGAAAGCAAGGGTTGTGATTCACTGCAGCAGAAGCTGCGCAGCAAGGGAGTAGTCAGTCCGTGAGGAGCTGTCAAGGTGCAAAACACGAATCTCGTGTAAATGTGGTGCCGATAGTGAACCGTACAGCCGATAAACGCTGTAACCTAATGGTGATCTCTCTCTCCTCCAGCGGGGCGCTGTCTACCGACGGCGCCCTGCTTTCGTTTTGCTGCTGCCCGCGCTGACAAGGCCTGACACGGCCTGTCGCGTCCTGAACCGCGTTGTGATGGGCCAAAGCCCCGGGGATGCTGAGGTCGACGAAGCACTGACTTAGCCGGCGAACAGCGGCCGTCGGCAGCGGCGTACCATCGCCATTCCTTCCCAGGCTTTTTGTTGCTGCTGCCCTCGGGGCCGGCGACGCACGCGGAGCGCGCATGAGCGACACGGTGGTGGTAACGGGCGCAGCCGGCTTCATCGGGTCGCACCTCGTGCGGGCCCTGCTCGACCGCGGCTGCCGAGTCGTGGGCATCGATAACTTCGATCCGTTCTACGACGCCTCGCTAAAACGAGCAGCATTGAAAAGATCGACAATTGGGGCAACTCAGGCAACTGGGGCAGATCAGATAGATGGGGTAAGCAGGGCAATCGAGGAAATTGGGAAAAACGCGGCGAGCCGCCCGCCGGCCGGCACCTTCGAGCTGCACGAGATCGACATCTGTGATCGCGACGCTGTGACCGCGGTGATGCAGGCGGTGCAGCCGACCGGGGCGATTCACCTGGCTGCCAAGGCGGGCGTGACACCGAGTCTGCGAGACCCGGCCGGCTATTCGCGGACCAACGTGCTGGGGACTTCGGTGGTGCTCGATGCTGCGCACGCTGCGGGCTGTTCGCGCGTGGTGGTCGCGTCCAGCAGTTCGGTGTACGGCGACGCGGCCGAGGTGCCGTTCGCCGAGACGGCCGACGTCAACGAGCCGATCAGCCCGTACGCAGCGACCAAGCGTGCGTGCGAGTTGCTGAGCTGGACGCATCATCACACGACCGGTCAGCCGGTGAGCTGCCTGCGGTTCTTCACCGTGTTCGGCCCCGGTCAGCGTCCCGATCTCGCGATCTCGACGTTCCTGGGCAAGCTGGGCCGCGGCGACAAGCTCGCGGTGTTTGGCGACGGCACCTCGAGCCGCGATTACACGTACGTCGGCGACATCGTGGCCGGCGTGCTGGCTGCGTGGGAGCGGACGCCAGACTTCGGCTATCGCATCTGGAATCTCGGCAGCGATCGCCCGACGACGCTGGACGAGCTGGTGCACACGGCGGCCCGGGTCGTGGGTGTCGAGCCACAGATCGAGCGGCTGCCGCCGCGGACCGGCGATGTGCAGCGGACGTGGGCCGATCTGATGCGGAGTGCCGCCGAGCTGGGCTACTCCGCTCAAACGAGCCTTGAAGCCGGCATCCGGCTGCAGTGGGAGGCCATGCGTAGCGATGCGGTGCGGGCCGGTGATGCGATCGTCGCGGCGGATGGGTGATGCCGGGCCTCGCGCGCAGCGGCCGGCGTCGCAGGGGCGGCAAGCGGCGGCGATCGCCGAAACGCCGAGGACCGTGGCGGGTGCTCGCAGCGGGCCTGCGGCTGATGGAGCGGCTGCTGCTGGTTGCGCTGGCAGCGTGGTGCGTTTCGTGGCTTGTGGTTGGAGTCGGCGCGGGTCTGCCCGAGGACTGGCTGTGGCGGCTGGACATGGTGACGCCTGCGATACCGCTGGCAGCGGTGCCGCTTGTGGCGATCGGCGTGGTCCGGCTCGTGGGCGGCCGGTGGGGGCGAGCCGGCTCGTGCGCGCTGGGCTTGGCGGGCGTGCTGGGGCTGCTGGCCTCGGCGCCGCGGTCGGCCTGGACTGACGATGGCGACGGAGCCGGGGGCCTGACGCTGTTTGTCGTGAACTCGGAGCCGACAGCACGCGATCCCGGGCCGCTCACGGAGATGCTGCGGGGCGTGGATGCCGACCTCGTCGCGTTGGTGGAGGTCGATCCGACGCTACATCGGGCGGTGCGTGCGGGCCAGATTTTGCCGGAGCTCTATCCGCACTTTGTGGTGCGTCGCGGCGTACCCGGAGCAACGTCGTGGCGTGTGCTGCTGAGCAAGGTGCCGTTGGAGGATGCGTTGCCGTTCGTGCGTGGAGAGAGCGAACCGGGTCGGCCGCTGGCGGTCGATGTGGCGGCGGACGGCCGAAGGGTGCGGCTGTTGGTGGTGCATCCGCTATCGCCTCGGACGGCCGAGCGGTGGTCGGGCGGCAACCGGGTGCTGCTCGATTCGGCCGATGTTGGGCTCGACGCGGGAGAAAGCTGGGACGCGGCGGTTGTTGCGGGTGATTTCAACGCGTCGCCGCTGCATGTCCGGCGTCGGGCGTTGGCCCGGCGGTGGGATTTGGCGAGCAGCAAGCCATATTTGCGCGTCGAGGGCACTTGGCCGGCGGAGCGTCGCCGGGAGTTGCGGGTGCCGATCGATGGCGTGATGGCGTCATCGGGGGTCGCGACGTCGTCGTGGTCGACGGCTCTGGTGCCGGGTTCGGATCATGCGGGCGTGCTGGTGCGATTGGACTTTGCTGGGGGCGATTGAGCGGTTCTCGCCGCAGACGCGGCGGGAGCGAGCCGATACTGTCGAGGCCGTATGGACAAGTTCCAGTTCTATGTTGAGTCGGTGGGCCTGTTCCCGCTGGTGACCTCGGCGGTGCTGGGGCTGATCGCGGTGATTTTCACGCCGGCCCGGCTTCGGCTGCCGCTGGCGATCGTGTTGCTGTTCGTCACCACGCCGGTGGGCCGCTTTCTCGACCTCGGCGGCCTGCGCAACGCAGCCAAGCTGCTGACGTTCCCAGCCTTCTTGCTCGTTGGCCTTGCGGCGGTGATTGATAGTCGGCCGCGGGCTTCGCTGTCGCCGCTGGTGACCGCGCACATCATCCTCGCGTTGCTCGCGTTCCTGTTTGTGGTCACCGTCAACAACGTCGGCACCGCGATGCTGCTGCGCACGCAGTGGCTGGTGCTGGTGCTGGCCGCGATCGCTGTGGCGCGCACGGTGCGCACCGAGGCTGATCTTCGACTGGTGTTGATTTCGATCTGGGCCGGTTCGTCGATCGCGATGCTGCTGGCTGCGAGCAACATCGTGCTCAATCCGGATACCGCCTTGCGGCGTGTGGGCCGATTCGAGCCGTGGGGTGCGCCGTCGAATCACATCGGCGTGACGTTCTCGCTCAGCATCTCGCTGTCGGCGTATCTGCTGTTCCTCGCGAAGAGCAACCTGCAACGGCTTGTGCTCGTCGGCATCCTGGGCATCGGCCTCGGCTGTGCGCTGCTGACCGGCAGCCGGTCGACGGTGGCCACGGTGGTTATCGCCTGCCTGCCGATGCTGTTCGAGGCGCGCAAGCGCATCGGTCTGCTCGCGCTCGGCGGCGGCGTCGCGACTGTCGGTGTGCTGTTCGTCGTGCGGCAGTTTGCCAACACCCGGCTCGATCGCTTCACGGATTTCCAGTCGAGCCGCGGCGAGATCGCGCTGCAGTATCTCGATGAGGTCATCGCGGAGCGGCCGATCCTCGGCTTGCTCGAAACGCAGGGCGCGCCGCTGCTGGTGGCCGATGAGGTCGGCAAGACCACGCACAACGCATATCTCGAAGCGATGTATCTCGGCGGCATCGTGTATGCCTTGCCGCTCATCTTGCTTTGTCTGGTCACGCTGTACGCAGCGTTCCGCGTCTGGCTCGCGCGCAAGCAATCGCCGCAGCCTTTGACGTACGCGTTCCTCGCGTTCTTCACCGGCACGTTCTATGCGCACGGCTTCGCCAACGGTGCGATCTTCTACCCGACGTATTCGTGGGCGTTCTCGCAGGTGCTGATGTCCAGCGTTGTGCTCTCGGCATGGATGCGGATGGGCAAGACGGGCTATGCGTTCGAGCCGGAAGCCTACAGCTACGCTCCGCATGCGTATGACGAGTACGGCTACGACGCGT
>JBCCQU010000232.1:0-4354 GCA_039208875.1 Planctomycetota bacterium | reverse complement strand
GGCCGTCCGGCCTCGCCCAGCACTTTGCTGATTACGCCCTCAGCGAGCGCGCCGTCCTGCGGATATTCCACGATCTCGACGACGACCTTGTCGCCCTCTTTGACGTTCTTGCTGGTGGCGTCACGGATGACGATGGGGTCGGTCAGGTCTTTGCCGTCCGGCTGAACGAGCCACGTCGTGCCTTGCTTGAAGATCTCGCCGGCGAACGCGCCGCGCTTGCGTTCGATGACTTCGAGCACCCAGCCCTTGTAGCTGGGCTTGCCGTCACGTTGCCGACGCTCTCGGCCGTGATCGCGGCGGAAGCCGATGCGCACCTTGTCGCCGCTGAGCGCATCGCCGGTGTCTTCCGGTCCGATGAACACATCGCCGTCGCGCGTCTTGGCTTCGGGCGTGACAAAGCCGAAGCCGCGCGTCGTGCCCTTGAACGTGCCGACAAATTCCGAGCCCAGCGACTCCAGCGACGGCAGCTGCACGAGCCCTTTGCTGTCGATATCGACGATGCCATCGCGCGCCAGATCGAGCGCCTCGTGCTCAAGGGTTTCGGTGTCGGCGATGCGCAGCTCTTCAGCGATCGCCTCAAGCGTGCGCGGCTCGTAGGCATCATCGCCGAGGTGCACAATCAATCGGTCGGCGTAGCGCATTTGTGTTCCGTTGTATTCAAGGAATTAGTTGCGACCGGTATGCGAGACAAGCCGCTGCATGATCATCTTCGCTGCCTTCGCGTTTCGCTCCGCGCCCGCGCGTTGAGGTCTGCCCCCGCGCGTCACATCGTCGGCACATACTCGGCTGCGGTTTCGCTGAAGCTCTCGAACCGCATGCCGAGGTCGCGGCGAGCCTTGGTCGTATCCGCGACGACATCCTGACCGGCCATCGTCGCCATGCCGTAGTCGAACGGCATCGCGTGCTTCAGCCCCGACAGCATCCACGCCACCGCCTGCGCTTGGCCGATCGGCTGCGGCAGCCCGACCGGACGCAGCCACTTCCGGGCCGTCGGCACGCGGTCACGCACAAACGTCAGCAACTCGGGCCACGTCATTCGCTCGGGCCCGCATAGGTGATAGATCTCGCCGATCGACGCCTTGCAGCCGAGCGCTGTCACGAACGCGTTGGCCACGTCGCTCACGTGCACCGGCTCGATCTCCGGCCCGACCAGCTTCGGCGGAGCCGGAGGCAACAGCGGCGGGGGCCACTCGGCCAACCGCGTGAAGTACGGCAGCACCACCCATGGCATGCTGCGGCCGGTCACCCAGCCCTTGGCCATCTGCATCATCTCGCTGTCCGGCCCGTGGATCAGGCCCGGCCGAAAGATCGTCCAATCGAGCCCGCTGCCGCGCACCATTCGCTCGATCCCGCCTTTGGTCCGCCAGTATTCGGTCTTGCCCTCGACGTCCGCCCCGATGGCTGACATCTGGACGTGCCGCTTGGCCCCGGCCTTCTTCGCCGCCTTAAGCACAGCCTTCGTCGTCTCCACGTGCACCTTGCGAAACGTTTGCCCGCCCGGCGCCTCGCGGATGATGCCGATGAGATGCACGCCAGCGTCGGCCCCGTCATACAACGCATCGAGCACGCCGCTCTCGAGTGCATCGCCAGCCACGATCGTCAGCCGCTCGTCATCGGTCGGCAGCTTCTCGCGTGCCTTCTCGTGGCTGCGCGTCAGTCCGCGCACGCGATGGCCGCGCGACAGCAGCTCCCGCACGACGTAACGCCCAACGAAGCCGCTCGCCCCGGTCACAGCCACGGTCATGCCGGATTGATCGCCCTGAGTCTGAACCATGCCGCGAGTGTAGAGCCCGCCCGGCTCCCCGGTGGCGTGTGTCCGCAGCGACACCGGCCTGCGATGGCACCGATCCTTGGTGGCACCGGTCTCCAGACCGGTGCGCAAACCCGATTCCTCCACCCAACCTCAACTACCATCCGCCATGGCCATCGCCGCCGCAGATGTCAGCTTCGCGTACCAACGCGGCCGGCCGGTGCTGACCGACGTCTCGGCCTCGTTCGCGCCCGGCTGCATTACCGCCATCGTCGGGCCCAACGGCTCCGGCAAGTCCACGCTCCTCCGCCTGCTGCTCGGCCTGCGTCGGCCCGCCTCGGGCGCGGTCACGCTCGATGGCCGAGACATCGCCGCCATGCCGCCGCGGCTGCGGGCCGAGCGATTGGCATACGTCAGCCAGACGCCCGATGTCGCGTTTCCGTTTTCCGCCCGCCGCGTCGCTGCCCTCGGCCTTGCCCAGCGCCCGCAGGCCCAGGCCCAGACCATTGCCGATCGTGCCCTCGAACAGCTCGGCCTGTCCGATCTCGCGACCCGCCCCTTCGGCGAGCTCAGCGTCGGTCAACGGCAGCGGGTCGCCATCGCTCGCGCGCTCGCCCAGCTCGAGGGCCACGCCGCCCAGGCCGATGCCACCCGAGCGATGATCGCCGACGAGCCGTTCAGCGCCCTCGACCCAGCCCACGCAGCCGATGCTCGCCGCCTGTTCCGAGGCCTAGCCGAGCGAGGAATCGCTGTCATCTGCGTGTTGCACGATCTCAGCATCGCCCGCGATTGGGCCGACGACGCCGTGCTGCTGGCCGCCGGCGGCACCGTCTCTGCCCGCGGCCCCGCAGCCGAAACACTCACCGCCGATCGCCTGTCTCAGGTCTTCCGCATCGGCTTCGTGGAGCGGCCCGTGCTCACCACCCCGATCGAAAGCTAAACTCCCGTCGTGTCTTCCGTCCAGATCATCATCGCGATCCTCGTCTTCGTCATCCCCGCCATCCAGGCGGTGCTGAAGAAGCTGGCTGAGAAGCGTCAGGAGCAGCAGCGCCGAGCAGCCCTGCAGAAGGCCCGGCTCGAGGAGCTCCGCACCGGTCGCCCGGCTGAGGCGACAACTTCGGGCGGCATGCGTGCCCCGGCTCCGCCACCACCCGGATCGCTCTCCCCTGAGGAATTGGAGGAACGCCGTCGGCGTCGCATGGCCGAGATCCGCGCCCGCCAGGCCGAGCAACGCCGCACCATCGGGATCCCCGGAACCCCCGGCACAGCTGGCGGCTCGGGCACGACAGCCAGACCAGGACAACGCGGTGCACCGCCCGCCCCTGTGCCGAGCCAACGCTCGCGCCCGAGCAGCCCGCCGCAGCGTGCGCCATCGCGATCCGGTACCGGCGCAGCCGATCCCCGCCGCCAACAGCAGCCCCCGCAGCAGCCCCAGCGTCGGCCCGGTCAGCAGATGCCGAGCCAGCAGCGGCGCCCGCAGCCTTCGTCACGCCAGCCGAGCAACCGCGGCATCGTTCAGCCGGTCGAGCAACAGCCGACCCGCCGTCGCCGCGAACAAGCCGAGCAACCCCGCCAGCGCCGCGGCCTGCAAGACCGGCCCAGCATCTTCGCGCAGCCGCACCAACAGAGCACCAAGCCGAAGCGCCGGCCCAAGCTCGACCTCCGCCAGGCGATCATCTACCAGGCGATCCTCGGCCCGTGCGCATCAGACAAGCCGCACGAAGGCCCCGGCGGCATGCCCGGCTAACCAAAGCCTGCCGCTCAAGGGGTCGGCGCATCCATCAATAACCGCAGCTCATCGGTCTGGCTGAACGGCAAACCCAGCACCAGAATCGTGTCGGCCACGCTCGACCCCACGATGCCCAGGTTGTCCTCCACCCACTCGGTATGCACGAATCGCACGTTCGCTCGACCAAGCTCATACACGGTGGTCGTCTCGATGCGCGCCGCGTTGTACTCGCCCGCCGGCGTTGTGATCACATCGAAGCCGGTGAACTCCACAAAGCGTTCCACCGTGCCGCGCTCAGCCAGCTTGCCCGTGTCGTTGCCTTCGCGATCGAGATCGAAGATCTCGACCGTGACTTCGTTGCCGTACGTGTTCATGGGTTCGATGAGGGCCGGCACCATCCGCAGCCCGCCATCGAGAAACACCGACTTCTTCCGGCGTTCGTGATTGAGCGATTCCACCAGCCGAACGCCGTCGCCCGCACGCACGAGCCGATCGGTCCGGATCAGTTCCTCAGCCCTCGGCCCCGACGACCGGATCTCCCGGCGGTACGTCTCGACGGTCCAAGTCTGGTTGCTCGCAGCCGACACCACCCGCCGAAGCTCGGCGATGCGATCACCCTCGGGCCGGTCGGCCTTGAACACCGCGTAGTGCTTCACGCTCGGGCCGGGGCGGTACATCGCGTCGCCGCTGGCAGCCCCGGCCGGCTCGGCGATGGCCGTGGCCACGCTTTCTGGTCGTGGTGCCGATGTCGCGCAGCCGCCCAATAGAACGGTCATTGCGAGCATTGCCGCCATCGCTAGACCACCCAATTTGCCCACTTCTGCCCCGATCCGACCCTGATTTCTCGATCTGTGCATGCCCTGACGCTAGCAGAG
>JBCCQU010000231.1:0-4389 GCA_039208875.1 Planctomycetota bacterium | reverse complement strand
GTGACGATGGGCACGATGCCGCCGACAGCCTCGATCTGCGTTACCCGCCACAGCTCGATCGACTCGCCGACCTGCACGGTCGATGCAGCCGGGATGCCCGGCAAGCCGCGACGCTGCTGTGATTCCCATTCGTCCGTGAAGCTCGCGTGCGAGCCGCCCGGGAACAACACATCCGTCAGCCCGTCCAGCATGCCCTCGGCGGCTGCTCTCGTTCCGGCGCTCGCTGTCACGACCAGGTCGATCACCGTGACCCGCTCGACGCGCGCCGCCTGGGACGGCAGCACCGTCACGATCGACGCCGCCGGCGATAGCCGGTACGCCCGCTCGGGCAGCTCCACCGCGTAGATGTTCGACGGCGTCGAGCTGGTCGGCTCGCAGAACAGCAGCGACGCCTGCGCGGCCCACCATCGGCCGAGTTGCTGGCACAGCACGCGCGGCAGCGGTGACATCAGCTCGTCCTCCGCAGTGCGCGGCGGATCGCCTTGCGCATCGTGGTTGGCAGGAACCGCTTGATCGCGTCGGCGAGGAACCGGCTCCGAGTCGGGTGCGTCTCGTGGACGGCAAGCGCGTAGTCGGCACCGAAGCCAATAACGATCTGGCCCTTGTCTGCGAGATCGGTGTCATCGACGAAGTCGCTGTTTTTGAGTGTGCCGGTCCTGACCGGTGCGAGCTCCTGCGCTTCGCCGATGACGGCTTCGCCAACCTCTCGGACGACGTCGGGGCGCAGCTCTTTGGCGAGCTGTTCGACCTCGTCCATGATGCGCTGCTGCGCGCGCGTGTCGAGTTCCGCGTAGGTGCCGGCCACGTCATGCGCTCACCTTCTGCCCGATGCGGACTTCGACCAGGTCGTTGTTGCGTGCACGCAGCTCGACGACCTCACCGTTGGCGTCGCCGACCGGCGAGCTGGCTTCGATGAGCGTGCCTTGCTTGATCTCGGCATCGGCTCCAGCTATCGCAAACCGGCTGACCACGAGCATGCTGTCGAGCTCAATGCCCCGCTGGGCCGCGTCAGTCCGAGCGAAGCTGCTCGGCTCATCGATGCGGCACGGGATCGTCACCGTAATGCTGTTGCCTTCGTACGTCTTCTCGCCGTCGCCGCGTGCGCCGGACACGTTGCGTATCGAGCTGATCGAGCCGTTCGGCACCATCACACCACCTCCGCGCCGACGCGCCGAAGCCGCCGGAGATATGTCTGTGCATTCGGGTCGATGCGCGACCAGGCACGGCCGGCCCGATGCGGATCGCCCGTGACCGTCGAACCGCCGCCGCCCATCGACGTCATGCCCGCAGCGAGCTGGTCGGCCTGCATGCGTGCAGGGTCAAAAGCCCGGCCCCGCATGAGCACACGGCACGCCTGGATTGCTGTCGCGATGCGGATGTCGGCCGGGATAGATGCCACCGACCACGCGGCAATGCCGTCCGGCAGTTCGAGCTCAACGCCGTCCGCGATCAAGTTGCCCGCGTCGTCGGATCGTGGGAACTGCAAGGGCTGGTCCGCATCAACACGGCGGCCGACGTAAGCCAGCGCATCGATGTCGGCGGTGGCCTCACGCAGAGCGACGGCCTTGTCGGCATCGCTCGCCGCGTTCAGCACGCTGATCCGCTCGTCGATGCTCGTGAGCCACAGCGGAGCAAGAGCGTCCAGCTCGGCGACGTTGAGATAGCTGCGCGCCAGGGCGGTCATCCCAGCACCCCCGTCGCCAACGCGGCCGTCGCGGCGTGCAACTGCGGCGAGCCCTTGCTGGCAAACAGCGACAGCATGGTCTGCCGAGCGAGCGCAAGATCCGCTTCGATCGAGCCGCCATTGCCACGCACCGGTGGCGTGAGCACGGCAGCGCCGTAGAACCGAAACGCGACCTTGGCCTCGTTGAGCATGAGCGGCTGATTGAGCGAGCCCGACGGCTCGCCGGTCAACTGCTCGGTCTCATCGGCCAACAAGGTGCCACGGGCGTCGTACGCCCGCAGGCGTCGCATGCCAGCCGTGCCGACCTCGCCGTCGTAGTAAAGCTCTAGCAGCACCGGCTCATCGACGGCGGCACCATCGATCATCGTTGTCTGCGGGCTCTCAATGTTGGACCTGGACTGCGCCGCAAAGCCGCTGCCCGCGGGCGACTCGAACCGCAGCACGCGACGCACAGCGCCGGCGGTGCCAAAGAAGCTGCTCAGGCTCTGCGGGATGGCGTCGCCGCTGATCTGTACGGCGACGAGATATGCGTACGCATCGCGCAGATCCACCGTCTCAAAGAACTCAAAATCCTCGACTTCTGTTGTGCGGAACCAGCGCGAGCCGCCGCTTGCGAACTCCAGATACGCCGCGCCGCTCGGCTCGACGCCGGCGGTAACGCTGCCCGAGCCCTGCGCCAGCAGATCGAACTCGCCGGTGACCGCGGCGATGTCGCCATCCCCGTCGAGCTTGCCCAGCCACGCGCCGGTAACCGATGGGATCGCATCGAACGGCGAGTCGGAGAACTCTGCGGGCGTTGCCGTGGGCGGTGCCTCCGATTCGACCTGCGTGAATGGATACTCGGTTGGCTCGCTCGGTGCGGACGCTGACGCAGCCTGCACCAGGATGCTGTCCAGCATCGCCCCGTCAGTCCTCATTGCCACTTCGAGAATGACGGCCGACACAGGCAACAGCGTGTAGTCGAAACCGGCGTCCACCCAGCCGATGTCGGTGCCGGTGCCGCCGGCGTCAACCTGCGTCCAACCAAGCAGCTGCGTGCCGGATTGATTGACCAGGCGAGCCCACACGGAGGTCGCCGCCCCGTCGCGCCGCATCCGGAGCCAGAAGCGGCACGCGAGCGTGCCGGCGGTCGCGAGCACGAACTTGAACCGCAGCACCGGAACCGACGCGTCGATATCGCTCGTGCTGGGCACCGAGATGCCGATGTCCGGCAGGGCACGAGCGATCGAATCTTCGATGCCGGCAGCGTCGATGCGCCACTGCGATAGCGAATCGCCGAATGCTACGTCGAAGGGACGCGTAGCGTCCGCCACAGCTCGGAAGCTGTTGGGCGAGTTCAAGACCGAGCGTTCGCCGGTCGCCTGGATGACAGATCCAATGGTCACGAGACGAACGTCGCCTTGGCGCTGGCCACTGTGAGCTCGTCATCAGTAAGCTCGTCAGTCTCGAAGATGGTCTTGCTTGGGTCATCGCCTACCTGGCCGACCTTGCGGCCGAGCGTGCCGTTGACCTGCATCGCGTTCAACGCCTCGGCGAACGTGATGTCGGTGCCCTCGATCTTCTCGTTGGGCGTCGCGCCACCTCCGCTCACGACCGCTGTGATCGCACCGGTGGCCTTGCCGAAGTTCGCGGACTGCACTGTGCTTGCGATCACGCTCTGGATACGGGCCGCGTTCTCGATCTGCCGTCGAGCAAACGCCGCGATCTGCTTGTTGCTAGCTGACATATATCTGCTCCTGCTGCTGATGTTCCTGCTGTGTGGCTTGCTCAATCTCGTCTACTCGGCCGGCTTGATGCTGATGCCATGGCGTTCGAGCACGAACTCGATGCGGTCGAGCCGACGGGTGTGCTCCGCGCCCTCTGTACCTGTAAATGGGTCGTCGCGTACCACTCGAACAAGCTCACCGAGTTCGAAAAGCTCCTTGTCGTGATAGTCGAGCCGCGTGTCCTGCTCGGTGTTGATCTCGACGGCGTTGACCTCGAAGTCCTGGATCGTCTCGCTGAGACCATCGACGGAACGCTTCAGTTCAAGCAGCGTTTCTTCGAGCCGGCTGTCGGCATCGATCAGCGTGTTGCGATTGCTGGAGAACAGCTCAGCCTCCGCGGCATCGCGCTCGCCCTCGGCCTGCGTGACCTGGTCCAGCAGCGCATTGACGCCGTAGACGCACACGGGCAAGACAACCGCCAGCACGCCGATGAGCACGCTGACGCTAATCGTGGTCTTCGGATCGAGCTTGTTCACCACGCCTGCACTCCATGGCTGATGGTCGCGCCGGCACTGCGGACGTAGACCGCAGTGATAGGCCGCTGCGTGCCGCTGCTGATCGAGCCGCCACGCCACGTCGAACCGCCCGGCTCAATCAGCACGCCCTCGTCGCCGGCGGACGGAGCGTCCTGGCCATTTGGCTCAACGCCGAACAAGATCTCGACGCCGTTGGCGGACGACGACGCGACGCGCATCTCGTACGCGTACGGACCGCTGCCCGCCGCAAACTGGGCGATCGTGATCCAGCTGTCGCCGGTGATGCTGCGTGCCTTCTCAGCCATCGTGGCTGCTCCTTTCGGGCGTCATGCCTAAACCCGGCGAGGTGTTGTCACACCCCGCCGAGAGCCATGCTCGGTCCCGCCCCGCAGCGAGGACCGAGCACCCGTCACGGCGTCAGTCGTTCGCGGGATTGGTTTCGGTGACCTGCTCTTTGATCGCG
>JBCCQU010000230.1:0-4446 GCA_039208875.1 Planctomycetota bacterium | reverse complement strand
TCCCACTCGCCCTCGCACGTGAGCACGTCGAAGTCGTGGATGAGCCCGAGCATCGCCCGCTTGCCGTGGCCCGGGTCGGCGGACGGCACGAAGTAGCTGCTCACGCGATCCGGCAGCACGCGGGCCTTGCCGACGTACAGAACAACGCCAGCGGCGTCCTTCATGAGGTACACGCCGGGCACGGGCGGCAGGTCGCGCGCCTTGCGGTTCAGCCGCATCATCCGCTCCTCGGCCGTCTCAGAATCGGGCAGCGGAGGCGAATCGGAGGGCAGGAAGCCCTCGTCGTCGGTCAGCGGAAGGTCGGGATCATCGGGCACGGAGGAGTTTAGGAGACGAAGTCAGCGTTCAATGCCACTTGGGATCAAGACGCACTCGCAGCCAGTAGAGGCCCGCTGCGACGACAAGCGATATGGAGACGAATACTTGTGCAGTGTGCGCAGAGAGAGCGAGCATGACTCCACCTGCCAGCAACAGGTGACTCGGCGTACTCCTGCGCACATACGCGCGTTGTTCATCGGTTGACGGCGAGGAATACAAGCCCACGGCCGCGAGCACTATCGCAACAACCATGATCGGGCGCAGTACTTCCCAATCCATGACTCACCCCTCAAGCGCCAACCGCACCATCAACTCCACACCCAACGCGATCGCGTCGTCGTTGAAATCGAACGTCGGCTGGTGCAACTGCGGCACGGACGCCAGGCCGAAGCCCTCGTGGCCCGGCGTCAAGCCCAGCGTGAAGAAGCACGCGGGGACGTGCAGGCCGTAGTAGCTGAAGTCCTCGCCGCCCATCGCGGGGTCGGGCATGAGCTGGACGCGGTCGTCGCCGATCGCTCGGCGGGCAACCTCGAAGAAGGTCTCGGTCGCGTCGTCGTGGTTGTGCGTGACCGGATAGCCAGGCCGCCAGTCGATGTCGGCGTCGCAGCCGTGCGCGCGGGCGGTGGCGGTGACGATGTCCTTGAAGCGGCGCTCGGTCGCCGACCTGGTCTCGGCGGTCAGCGTGCGGATCGTGCCCTCGAGCTCGACCGAGTCCGGGATGATGTTGTCGGCGGTGCCACCCTCGAATCGGCCGACGGTGCAGACGACGCTGTCGAGCGGACTCGTCGAACGGCTCGTGATTGTTTGCAGCGCCTGCACGATCGCGGCGCTGGCCACGATCGGATCGATGCACTGGTGCGGCATCGCGGCGTGGCCGCCCTTGCCCTTGACGGTGACGACGAAGTCATCGACGGCGGAGAGCATGGGCCCCGGGCGGGTCGCGACGGTGCCGAGGCCGAGGTTGGGCCAGCCGTGCAGGCCGAAGATGCGCTCGACTGGCGTGCCGATGCCGCCACCGGCTTGTCCGAGCAGCACGCCGGCGTCGCAGAGCTTCTCGCCGCCCCCGCCGCCTTCCTCGGCGGGCTGGAAGACAAAGGTGACGGGCTTGGGCCGATGCTCGATCTTGCTCAGCACGCGGGCGGCACCGACGAGGATGGCGGTGTGCCCGTCGTGGCCGCAGGCGTGCATGAGGCCCGGCGTCTGGCTCGCGTGGGGCTTGCCGGTCTGCTCGGTGATGGGCAGGGCGTCCATGTCGGCGCGGAGGGCGATGGACTTGGCAGAAGCACCTCCGTTGCCGTTCTGATCGGTCGCTGGCAGGAAGCCGACGACGCCGGTCTCGGCGAGTCCTGCCTTGTAGTCGAGGCCGATGGCGTCGAGCTCGGCCTGGACGCGGGCGCTGGTCTTGTGCTCGGTGAAGCACAGCTCGGGCGTTTGGTGCAGGTCGTGGCGGAGGCTCACGAGGTGCGCAAGCTCGTCTTCGATCAGGCTGCGAAGCGTGGCGTCGGGCAGGCGGGTCGCGGGGGCGCTCGTGGTCGTCATCGGCAAGTCTATGGGGCTCCGGCGTGGGATCGTTCACGCGACCGGCTTGTCGGGCGACGGCTTGTTCGGCGGGTGCGGCGGTGCTTGGATCACCCGTGCAGCGGCTGCAGCAAGCGATCCCGTGGTTCGATGCCGAGCGATCGGAGGCGGCGTTCGCGGCCCAGCGGGCCGACGTGCGTGGGCTGCGGGTGCACCTGGTGTGCGGCGTGTTCTTTTGCCTGACGCTGTCCATGCCGTTCCCGATGCCGGATATCGGACTGGCGGTGCTGCTGGCGGCGCTTGTGATCCGGCTCCCGATCGAGCGGGGCGTGCTGCGATCGCTTGCCGGGCAGTTTGGGTTCCTGCTCGCACTCGCGTGGGTGGTGTGGGTGGCGATCGGCGCACTCCGCAACGGCGAGGCCGGCTGGCGTGAGCTAACGCACGCGCGATGGGCGCTGGCAATCCCTGCGCTGTGGCCGATCATCGAGCATCGGCGGACGCTGCTCACGTGGTGGCTCGCGGGCTTTGCGCTCGGCCATGCGACGCAGGTGGTCCAGTTCGTCGATCAGTCGCTGGTGCTTGGCATCAACGAGTCGCTCGGTTTGTGGGAGCGGGATCCGCAGCGGATCAGCGGCTGGTGGGGTCCGGTTGCTGCGGGGACGGTGCTGGTGGGCGTGCTGGCGGCTCGGTTGGGGCAGCTTGGTGAGCGGCGCAGCGTCGCGGCTGGGATCTGGGTCGCTGCGACGATCGCTGGTATCGTGCTGACTGGTACACGCGGTGCGTGGGTCGCGGCGTTGCTCGTGGGTGTGCCGGGCATCGCCCTGCTCATTTGCCTTGCGGTCGTCAGGCTGATCCGTCACGAGCACAGCAGCGAACGGCCGCTTGGCGCACGGGCGTCGATCCTCGGTGGGCTGCTCACCGGTGTCATCGTGGCGGGGCTCATCACGGCGACGCGGCCAGCCTTGGAACGTATAGAACGAGGCAAAACCGAAGTACGTGAAGCATTCGACGGCAACTTCGACACCGACACAGGTGCTCGATTGCTGATGGGTTACCTAGCGGCGCGCGCGGCGTGGGACAATCCAATCATCGGCGTCGGTACCGGCGGTTACGAAGCGTGGGCAGAGGCTGAGGCGGAACGGCTCGGATACGACGTTCCGGCGTGGCGCATCCATGCACACGCGCACAGCGTTGTATTCCACATCGCGGCGACGCACGGCGTGATCGGCATGCTTCTATTTTTTGCACTCTTCGTGACTGGGTTTGGAGCGGGGATGGTCAAGCAGCCCTGCCCCGCTTCATTAGCATTGCTCGGCATCTTCGGGGCGGGCCTGTTCGAATCGATCGTCGCCTCGTCCGCCGTGTCGGCCCACTGGTGGTTCCTGCTTGCGATATGCCCGCTCTGGCGGCCCCGGCACGCGGAACGCTCGACCGGTGCCCGGGACGAGCCGATGGACGGGGCATGAGCCGCGTCGTGTTGATCGCTGAGTTCGTGCGCGACCTGCCGTGGTCTCGCACACGATGGGCTGTTGCGCTCGCGCGGGCGTACAAGACGCTCGGGCACGAGGTGACGCTGATCGCGGACGGCGTCGATGATGCGCACGAGTTGGAACTGCTCGGCGTGACGGTGCGCGTGCGTCGGCCTCTTCGGCCGAGTGAGGACACGCAGCCGGCTCGGTTCGCCAGATTCGCCACGCACGAGCTCGCCGCAGCGAGCGCCGATGTTGCGATCTCGCTGACGTGGTTGGTGCCGGCTGCGATCTGGTTGCCCGTTGAGCAAGCGCCGTGGCCCCGATTCCGCGAGCTCGTCGGCGAAGGATCGATCGTGTCGCTCGCGTTCGAGTCGGTGCAACAGCGGTGGTTGCCGACGGCCATGCTCGCAGCACACCGATCGAAGCGCAGTGGTGCAACGTCAATCCAAACCACGGATCTCGGCCTCGCGGCGATCGACCGCGTGCCAGCCGAGCAGGAGCGGGGCGCGATGCGTGCCGGGCTTCGCGAATCGCTTGGGATCCAAGACGACGAGCGGATCGTGCTGGCCAGCCTCGTGCAACAGAGGCCGAAACGGCTTGCGGATGCGCTGGCGTGGGCCGACGCGAACAAGGGCAGGCTGCTCGTCCTCGCGAATGAGTGGTACAGCATCCGCCGAGCGTTCGAGCGAGCGCACATGGTCGATCGGTTGATCACACTCGGAACAACGCGTGAGCCGGGGGCGGCGGTGGCGGCCTGCGATGGCGTCCTGCTGGCAGGCCAGCTCGGAACAGGGAGGCTCGCGGCTCTCGCGATCGCGATGGGCAAGCCGATCGAGTCGGTTCGGCCCTTGCCCGAGGCCATCACCACAGCACGCGACGTGTCCCTTGGCTCGTTCGCGCAGCGGCTGCTGGAGCAGGCTTAGTCAGCTCTCAGTCTTGTTTGGTCAGTCTTCCTTGGTCAGGTGCCTTGGGCCCATCTTGCCGGCGGTGCGCTCGTAGCTGCCGTCGCTCTGGCGCTCGAACTTCGTGAATCCGAGCTTGTCGAGGCGATCGTTGGAGAGCTTGCCGGGCGCCTTGAGATCGCTCATCTCGCCGGCGATCGCGGGCTTTTGCGGCACGCGGCGGACGGGCTCGCCGG
>JBCCQU010000229.1:0-4460 GCA_039208875.1 Planctomycetota bacterium | reverse complement strand
GTCAGCTGTTTGCCGAGCGAGGCGACGGTGAGCCGGCTTACGCGGTGGTCGTGAATGCGCACGGCGAGTCGGCTCACCGTCGCCTCGCTCGGCAAACAGCTGACGGCAATCGATGAGCGGAATGATCCGGTCACCCTGCCGAAGCATCGGCTGCTGATCGACCGTCGAGACATCGGACGCACCGAACTTGCGGATCGTCTCAACAGATGCTGTCGCTATCGCATACGTGCCTCGGCCGACACGCACTTGCATCGCACCGATCACCGCGCCATGCACGGGCAACGAGATCCGCGTGACGTGCCGGCCGTCACCGAATTGTGAACAACCGATCTGCCCGCCGAGCGAATCGAACACATCCGCGATGCCGCTCACTTCGCCCTCGGGATACCACGACCAGAACTGCAACGCAGCCAATTCGCTATCTGTCATGCGCACAAGCTGGTCGTTATCGCATCGCCCCGACATCAGACAGTTCATGCGGATATCGTCAGCGTCCGGTCCTCGACCGTCGTGAATGATGGCGATGTTGACGTGCCCGCCGCGATCTTCAGCCCGCACGACGATGTTGCCTCGCTCAGGTTTCCCTGCTGACCGACGCTCTTCAGAAGCCTCGATGCCTGTCGACGCGATCGACCGCAACACGCGCCCGATCGGATCCGCGATCGTGTCGAGCACGAACTTATCGACCGGCGTATCACCTCCGATCACCTCGAAGTCGGTCTCATGACCAGCAAGCGAAGCCGCATCGCGCACCATGCGTTCATACCGATCGAGGATGACTCCGATCGGCTGCATCCGCGTCTCGGTCATCGAGAGTTGCAGCCCATCGACGAGCTTCGCGTACTCACCGACGTAGCCCGTGAGCCGCTCGGCATCGTGGTCGTCGAGCTTCCGTTCCCGCGCGGCTATCGCAAGACCCTGCAGCTGATTCTTGTTGAGTACGAGTTGGCGGACGATGTCGAGCAGGCCGTCCACGGTGGTCTTCGGCACGCGGATGCTCGGTACGTTCTCGCCGATCTGATTGCCCGAAGCCTTTGCCGCCGTCTGACGAGGTGTCTTGCCGTCATCCTCTTCCTGCGACGGGTTCGGCAGCTCGTCGACACCCTCCGTCACACCGTCCAACTCGAGCACGCGGTCAACTTCCCCGCGATGCCATGCCACCAACTCGGCGTGCAAAGACCGGCCTTGCATCAACAACTCGATGCGACGCGTCAGCGTGTCGAGGGGCCACGACAAATCCATGCCAACTTCAAGGCCCGAGCAATACTGATCAAGCAGACTCGCGATGCCCCGCACGCGAAGCAGCAAGTCGGGCACTTGATCATCGGGCACATTTGCAAGCCCCGCAGCCACATTCGACAACACGTCTACTAACGAACCGAAACTCTTGAACGAGAAAAACTCGTTCGCCTTTCGCATGTCCTCCGCCAGCTTGCCGAGCCGATCCGCTGCTTCCGGACGCGATGTGAACTCTTGCGCCTCAGCCAGAATCGGATCGAGCTCCTGCACAGCCTGCCGAGCATCGACCACCATGAACTGCAACAGCTCTATCTGTTCCGGAGGCAGCATCAACGGCTTGCTGCCCCACGCGTCGTCCGGCTCAAGCATCTCCATCAGCGCTGCGGCACCGGTCGGATCCAGCGTCATGTTCGGATCAAGAGCCGCCCCACCGCCCGACGGATCGAGCAGCATGTTCGGATCGGGCATCGCACCGCCGCCGGTCGGATCAAGCGGCACGTTCGGATCAAACGCCGGAGCTGCGCCGGCCGGATCGAGTGGGACGTTGGGATCGAGTGTTGCCGATTCCTGACCGCCACCCGCCTCGGCTGCATTCTCCGCGGGCGGCTCATGGACCGCCGGGGTCCCGCACTCCCGTAGCCGGGCAGCGAGCGCAACCAGTGCGTCCGGATTGGCCTTGTCATACGAGCGACACTCGGCCGCGATCTCGACAAGCTGCGGCCGACCGAAGAACTGCGCGAGCCGTTCGAGCCCCGTCGCGATAACAGCAAGCTCCGCGGTGGCATCAGGATCGGCAGCCGCTGCTTCCAGGCGAGTCGCTGTCGTTTCAAGCTCATCAATGAAATCGTCTTCGAGATCTGCTGCAGCTTCGAGCGGCGTCAGCGAAGGCGGCCCGTCTGCCGTGTCATCGGAAGCCTCAGTAGTCGGTTCAATATCGGCTGATTCCGCAGGTGTTTCCTCTCGCTCATCGCATGCGTTGTCTTCTTCCGCCACCACTTCGGAAGGCACGTCATCGCTTGTCGCAGACAGCTCCGTTTCGCCAGCATCGCTGTGGCTAGCGTCGTCCGATATGACGACATCCTCTGTCACACCAGGTTCGGCATCTTCACCCGAAGCGTCGGGATCGGGCTGGAAGTCGTCGTCTTGCTCAGCATGCGGCTGCTTCACGGCGAGAGCATCACGCGCCAAAGCGAGCCTTTCTGCGATCGCTGCCTGCTGTTCCCGCGACAACTCGCCCGGCGATGCCGACGTCACAACCTCGGGCAATCCCGTAGCTGGATCAATTACGATACCGAGCGATGCCGGGTGCGCACCCTCGGGGCCGTCCGCCGAAGCACACATGGCTGCGATTTCTTCGATCGTATTTGCGATGTCAGCGAGCCCGACCGCTTCGGCCTCGTCCCGCAAGTTACGCAGCGCGTCACCAGCCTCATCACAAGCCATGCCCGCGACCACAGCGTCGGCCAGCTCGGCGATCTTGGCCGCGACCGCGGCGTGCTCTGTCGCGTGTGGTTGGTTTGCATCCATCAACACATGCCTCCCGGGCGTATCGCTCATCGGAGCATCGGACCAACGTGCAGCGTTCGTGAGCAAACACAACAACGCAAGCGAGCGTCACCGCCGCAATCGCCGCTCGCGTTAGGAATTGTCTAACTCGCTCCCGAACGAGCGAAGACGGCACTTACCCCGTCCGATGCACGAGGCCGTCTGGAGAAGTACTCCAGGCCCCGCGGCTGCGACCGCGGGACACGCGTGTAGATCGGCGGGGCCGGGTGTGCCCTGTTCGATCATGAGTCGCCCGGAATCACGGGATACACAAGGAGTCATAGCCATGGCCAAGATTCAGAAGTCCACGGACTCGGCGAGCCTCGCTGAGGTCGTCGACCGCATCCTCGACAAGGGCATCGTCGTCGATGCCTTCGTCAAGGTCTCACTCGTCGGCATCGAGCTGCTGTCGGTCGAGGCCCGCGTGGTGATCGCATCGGTCGAGACGTACCTCAAGTACGCCGAGGCCATCGGTCTGACCGCAACCGCGGCCAGCCCGAACGCCTGATCGCGTCGAACGCCGACAACATCATGCAAGCCGGGCTGCCCGAAAGAGCAACCCGGCCCTTTCCATCAGCGAGGCCATCCATGCTGAGCAATCAACAGCCGTCAGATGACCCGGTACTTCTCGACCACAACCTCGCAGCGGTGACAGACTCGCTGCGTGCGCTCATCGGACGGGATTGGCCCGACACCGAAGATGCCGATAGCTGCCATTTGCTCTTTCTCGATATCCGCGACTGGTTTGCTGCGATCGATCGCATCGCTGCCTCGTTGCCGGAGCAGCTTTCGTCGGCGGCGTCAGCTGTACATGCCGCCGAACACCTGTACGCAGCGGTACAAGATCTCGTTGAGTCGGGCCAGGCTGCGCTGGAAACACCGGACGATGCAACGCCGGCCGAAGCTCCAACCGCCGACGTCACACAGCCGGCCCCTCCGGCGCCGGAGCCGCAGTTCACGCAGCAAAAGGACGACGCCCAACAGCCCGGCACCTCTCGCGATGCCTACTTGGCAGCCATGCGGTCGAGCCTGCAGCAACTCCGCAACGAGGACGCGGACACTTCCGAACCGCAACCATCACCAAGCGACTCCCCGCAACTCGACGCAGACGCCGCGAGCACGCCACAGGCCGAGCCGTCACCAGTCGACGCCCAGCCGACCGACGCGCCGCCGCTCCACACCACCGGCACTACCACACACGATGAACTACACGCAGCGGCATTGCCAACAGCCCAGGCACCCGCTGCGAGCCCCTTCCGCCGAACAGACGTCGCGTAGCGCCCGCCCCGCTCACCACGCAGCAGCGATGTCCATATCGCATGCGACACTCGAGCATGCCAAGGCAGCGCGCGTTGTGTCGTTCATGCGCGCAGCGGGATGCACACCGCACCGCCTCAGATAACACCTACGCGCACACAGCGCCGTGAATCGTGCAGACGCGACAACCGATACCGGCCGCATGACCAGCACCATCGAGCACCGCGACGCACCGATATCTCTGACGCCCGACGAAGGCTTCGTCAACACAGCCGCAGTCGAATCGATCACGAGCCGAGCGATCGCGTACCTCGACGCCGGCTATCCGGTGCACTTCGCGGGCCCCGCCGGCACCGGCAAAAGCACGCTCGCCTTCCACGTCGCGAGCCTTCGCGGCAGACCGGTCTCGCTTATCCACG
>JBCCQU010000228.1:0-4470 GCA_039208875.1 Planctomycetota bacterium | reverse complement strand
TTGTCAGCCCGCAGCAACAGCCGATGCTCAGCACGGCTCGTGAACATGCGATAAGGCTCGACCGGCGTCTTCGTCACCAGGTCATCCATCAGCACGCCGATGTACGCCTCGTCGCGACCGACGATCCATGGCTCATCGCCGCGCAACGCAAGCACAGCGTTCACACCCGCGACCAACCCCTGCGCCGCCGCCTCTTCATAGCCGGACGTGCCGTTGATCTGCCCCGCGAGGAACAGCCCGCGCACAAGCTTGGTCATGCCGGTCGCGTGTATCTGGTGCGGCCGCACCATGTCATACTCAACCGCGTAGCCGTGCTGCAGAATCTCGGCCCGCTCGCAGCCCGGCATCGTGCGCACGATCGTGTCCTGCACGTCCGCCGGCAGGCTGGAACTGATGCCGTTGCAATACACCCAATCGCTCCGCAGCGACTCGGGCTCAAGAAACACGCCGTGGCTTTCGCGATCGGGGAAGCGCACGATTTTGTCTTCGATGCTCGGGCAGTAGCGCGGCCCGGCCGACTCGATATCGCCCGAATACATCGGCGCCCGGTGCAGGTTGTCGCGGATGGCTGCGTGCGCCGCCGCGGTCGTGCGCGTCTGGCGACACTCGACCTGTTCGAGCACCGGGAATCGCTGAAGACCGATCGGCGCATCGGCGATTCCCGTCAGATCACTGAACGGCGTCGGCGCCGCATCGCCGTGGTCGGCTTCGAGCCCTTGCCAATCGATCGAGGCCATCCTCAGCCGCGGCGGGGTGCCCGTCTTGAGCCGCCCCAGCTCGAACCCAAGCTCCCGCAGGCTCGCCGAGATCACGCTGGCCGCTGCTTCGCCGTGCCTGCCGCCCGAAGTCTTGGTGTCGCCGGTGTGCATCAGGCCGCGCATGAACGTGCCGGTCGTCAGCACCACCGCATCGCTGGTCAGCTTCGCGCGCGCACCGTCCGCGAGCTTGATCTCGACGCCGCGCATCCGTCGCTCACCGCTCGCTTCATCGATAAGCAACCGCTCGACCGCTCCGGCGATCACTTCGATCTCGGGACGCGACGCGACAAGCGTGCGCACAGCCTCGGCATACGCGTGCTTGTCGGACTGGCACCGCGGGCCGCGCACAGCCGGGCCTTTGGAGCGGTTCAGAACCTTGAACTGGATACCCGTGGCATCCGCAGCCAATCCCATCAGGCCGCCGAGCGCGTCGATCTCGCGCACAAGCTGACCCTTGGCCAGACCACCGATCGCCGGGTTGCACGACATGACACCGATCTTGCCGGGGTCGAGCGTGACAAGCGCGACCGAGCCCGCAGCGTCGGGTTCACCGGCGAGCATGTTGGCCGCGGCCCACGCAGCCTCAACGCCCGCGTGCCCGCCGCCGATCACGATGACTCGATAGCTGCCCGGCATGGCCGGAACGGTACGCGGCCAGCCGACCGCGGGACTCAAGCCGCGCCGGTCGCCTGCGTTGCTTCGCGGAGTCGGCCAAGCAGCGACATGCCGTGCGAGGTGATCTTGGGGACGTCCTCAGCGTGGATCGCGATGTAGCCATGGTCGGCCAAACGCTGCCGGAACGGATACCAGTGATCGCCGAAGCCTAGCCACAACCGATCCTCGAACGCCCGGTGAGAACCCTCAGCCAAAGCCTCGAACGCGGCCTTGAGCGAACTCTGCTGCTCGGCATCGAGCCGCATCGCCCCGGAGCCGGCAGCGGCTTCGTCATTGGGCACCGGTGCATGCCCGGGTTTCGATCGCGTATCACGCGTCGCAGCGGCCGCGCGAGCGTGCTTCCGCTCAAATGTTGTCCGCGTGCCCTGCGTTTGCATCCACTGCTCCTGCCTGCTGAGGTCCGATGACGCCCTGCAGCTCGGACCGCCGCGTGTTTGCGGGGCGGCCTTCAAGCCGTAACGCCTACCGATCCCTCGGTATTGCAGCTTTCGAATTTCATGGGTGCAAGGTTGCAGCGCGGTGCATTCGCTTTTGGGCCGTTACAGCCGCCTCAGCCGGCGCACAAACATCGCCACCGACCGAGAATCACCGGGGTTGAGTCGATTCAGTGTGCGTTTCGGTGCAGGCGAAACACGGTCAGCACGAGGATCTTCACGTCGAACCAGATCGACCAGTGCCGGACGTAGTGCAGGTCGTACTGCAGCCGCTTCCGCAGGCTGGTGTCGCCGCGTAGGCCGTTGACCTGAGCCCACCCGGTGATGCCGGCCTTCACGTGCTGCCGGAGCATGTAACCGCGCCAATCCTCGCGGAACCGCGCGATGAGCTCGGGCCGCTCGGGCCGGGGACCGACCAGCGACATCTGCCCCTTCAGCACGTTCAGCAGTTGCGGCAGTTCATCGAGGCTCGTGCGACGCAGCAGACGCCCGATCGGCGTGATGCGCGGATCGTTGCGCTCGGTCCACTTCTCGTCGGTCCAGCCGCCGTACTTCTCGTCCTCGACGTGGTACATCGTGCGGAACTTGTAGATCTTGAACGTCTCGCCCGCGATGGACACCCGCCGCTGCTTGAAGATCACGCGGCCCGGTCCGCTCAGCCGAACCGCGATCGCGCAGATGAGCATCACCGGGCTCAGCAGCACCAGCCCGAAAGCCGAGCCGACGATGTCGAGCAGCCGCTTCGACACGCCGCCGAGGCCGTACGTCGGCGACTCGCGATAGCTGAGGATCGGCATGCCCTCGAGCTCGCTGACCGTCATCGCCTGCGGCAGGTGACGGGGCTGAACGTCCGGGATCACGCGCACATCGACCGCGAACCGCTCGAGCCGTTCGAGCAACTCGGGCAGTCGGCTCGCGTGGCTGTTGGGTATCGCCAGATACACCGCGTCCACCGGATTGGCATCGAGCGTTTGCTCAAGCTCCGCCAGCCCGCCGTGCACGGGTTTATCGAGGCAACGCTCGCGCCGCGTCTGGTCGCGGTGGTTGATGTAGTAGACGACTTTGATGCCGGTCCAGCTATTGCGCTCGATCGTGCGGCCGGCGATCTGCCCGAGCCGCCCGACGCCGATGACCGCAACATGCCGAAGGTTCCAGCCTCGCTTGCGGACGGTGCGGAGCACGAACCGGAACACACCGCGGTGGCCCGCCAAAACCAGTGGCAGCGTCAGGCCGAGCAGTGCGAGCTGGAAGCGACCGTCGCCGACGGTGTAGCCACCGATCATTCGGCTCGCGACTTCGCGATCGGTCGAGCTAACAACCAAGTCGGCCTCGATGAGCCACAGCACGACGAGCGTCGCCGCGAAGCCGAAGATGCCCGCGCGGATCGCGGTGAGTTGCTCAGCCAAGATCGAGCCGTCGCGCCTCGGCCGATACATCCCGTTCATCTGCATCGCCAGCAGCACCAGCGGCACCGCGACCGGCAGCAGCGGGTTCTTGATGTAGCTCTCCCACTGCGCCGGGAAGAAGTCGTAGAACATCACACGCGTGATGAGCCATGCGCCGAAGCAGACGGCGGTAATCACCGCGGCGTCGACCGCCGCGAGCAACGCGACAAAGAACTGGTGCTGCTGCCTGACCAAGCTCGTGTGCCCTCACGACGACGCGCAGGCTTTGGGTAGGGGGTACCGCTGCCGGGGTTCAGTCGTCTGTCTCGCAGTGTCGCGGGCTGCGCGCACGCGGTCAACCCGCGCCGCTGTTGTCCACCTCTTTGGGCCAGCCGTCCCCCGTCCGAACCCCGGGTGTTTTGGCCGCCGCGCTCCGCAAGGCCTCGGCCTCGTCGTCGGTCAGCGCATCCGTACCCGGCACGACCACAGCCACGACGGCGTAGAGATTTCCCGCCTCGCCCGAAGGCTTTGAGATGCCGCGACCCCGCAGCCTCAGCCGACGCCCGGAGCCCGTGCCGGGCGGCACGGTGAGATCGACGGTGCCGTCGAGCGTCGGCACACGGACCACCGCGCCCAGCGCAGCCTCGGCGATCGTGAGCGGCAGCGTCAGCGTGAGATCGAGCCCCTTGGCCGGGCCGTCGCCGCGACGAAAGACAGGGTGACTGCCGACGCGGACCGTGAGCAGCAGGTCGCCGCGTGGCCCGCCGCCGGTGCCCTGCGCGCCCTCGTGACGCACGCGGAGCGTCGCGCCGTCGTCGATGCCGGCCGGGATGATGACATCGATGGTCCGGCCTTCCATGCGCAGCGTCTCTGTGCCGCCGAGCGCCGCCGCCATGAAGCTGACGGTGATCTCTTGCCGCAGGTCTCGTCCGCGGCGTGCGCGCGGCTTATGCCCTCTCGTGCCGGCGCCGGGGCCTCGGCCGTTAAAGAAAGCATCGAACATCGAGCCAAGGTCGTCGAAATCGACACCGGCAGCACCGCGTGCCGCGCCGCGAGGACCCGCAGCCGACGCACCATCAACAACGCCGAACTGGTCGTACGTCCGCCGGCGATCGTCATCGCTCAGAACGTCGTACGCCTGCTGCAGCTCGGCTGCCTCCGCATCTGGCCCACCTCGACCTACATCGACGTGCGGGCCTTGGACACGGACTGCACGGC
>JBCCQU010000227.1:0-4470 GCA_039208875.1 Planctomycetota bacterium | reverse complement strand
GACAGGATCGGGATGCCGGCGAGTGACAGCGACGAGAACAGGAACAGGCCGCTGAGCACGGGGTGTGTGGTGACGAGCCCGCCGAGCCGCTTGAGTTCGGACGTGCCGCGCTCGGCGACGACGACGCCTGCGATAAGGAAGAGGTTGGTCTTCACGATGATGTGGTGGACGATGTAGAAGACCGCACCGCCCATGGCGAGAGCTGCGACATCGGCGTCGCTGCCGCCGCGTGCATCGACGCTGAGCGCGATGCCGAGGCCCATAAGCATGTAGCCGATCTGGCTGACGATGTGGAAGGAGAGGATGCGTCGGAAGTCGTCTTGGCTGACGGCACCGAGGACGCCGCTGAGCATGGTGAGGCCGGCGACGACGATGATGGAGTCGGCAATGATCGCCTGCTCTTGATCGAAGATGAGCGTGGTGACGCGGATGAGTGAGTAGACGCCGACCTTGGTGAGCAGGCCCGCGAACAATGCGCTGACGACGGGCGGTGGTGTGTGGTACGACGCGGGCAGCCAGAAGAACAGCGGGAAGACCGCGGCCTTGATGCCGAAGGCGATGAGCAGTGGGGCGGCGAGGGCGGTGGCCTTCGTGGGGTTGTCCATCGCATCGAGGCGGCCGGCCAGGTCTGCCATGTTCAGGCTGCCGGTCGAGGCGTACAGCAGGCCGATGCCCGCGAGAAAGATCATCGACGAAAGCAGGTTGAGCGTGACATACTTAATCGCGCCCTCGAGCTGGGCTCGCTCGCCACCGAGCGTGAGCAACACGAACGAGGACAAGAGCATGAGCTCGAACCAGACGTAGAGGTTGAAGATGTCGCCGGCGACGAAGGCGCCCGCGACGGCAGCGATCATGGTGAGGACGAGAGGCGCGTGGCCGTTGGCAGCTCTGGCTTCTGTGGTGCCGCCGATGGAATAGACAGCGATGGCGAGGCCGATGACGCCGGTGATGACGGTCATGATCGCGGACAGCACATCGCCAGCCATGATGATGCCGAAGGGTGCATCCCAGCCGCTGAGATTGGCGACGACCGGTCCGTTCTGCAGGACGTGCGCGAGCAGGATGACGCCGTTGATGGCCATGCCCGCGGTGCAGGCAACCATGATGATGTTCTGCACGCGAACGCGACCCCACGCGATAAGGCACATCGCAGCGGAGAGGAGCGGCAGCAGAATGGGCAGCGTGACGAGCACGTCAGCGGTCCGTTGTCTTGTACAGGTTGAGGTCGTCCGACCCGACGTCCTGGTAGGCGCGTTTGATGAGAACGATGGTGTACGATGCGATGCCGAAGCTGATCACGATGGCGGTCAGCACGAGCGCCGATGCGAGTGGATCGGTGAACGGCGATGGCGGTGTGTCTTGCCCGACACTGATGAGCGGGGGTCGGCCGCGCTCCGGCGCCGACGTCGCGAAGATGAGCAGGTTCGCGGCTTGCCCGAGCAGCACCAGCCCGACAACAAGCTTGACGAGGCTGCGGCGCATGAGCATGTAGGCACCGGTGCCGAAGAGCAGGCCGATGCTAATCGCTATCAGCAGGGACATGGCGATACTCCTCGAGGGTGACGATCATGAGCACAGCTCCGCCCAGCACGAGCAGGTAGACACCGATGTCGAACAAGAGCGGCGTGCCGATCTTGATCTCATCGGGAAAGCCCGGAAAGACAAGCGATTGCCAAAGGCCTTTAAGGTAAGGGTCGCCGATGAACAGCGCGGGCAGGCCGCTGACTGTCGCGGCGAAGAGGCCGATACCGATCAAGATGCGTGCGTCGATGCGAAGCGTTTTCTTCGCGGAGACGTGTCCGAAGGCCATGGCGTGCAGAGCGATGCCACTGGCGGCGAGCAATCCGCCGACAAAGCCGCCGCCGGGCTCGTTGTGGCCGCGGAGCAGCACGACGATCGACAAGATCAGCATGAACGGCAGAAGGACGCGGGCGGATGTCTTGAAGATCACGGAGTTCACGGCGTGGACTCCTCAGCTTGCTTGGGTGCTCTGACGCGGAGCATGGTAAAGACCCCGATCGCAGCGACACCGATGACGAACACCTCGCCGAGCGTGTCGACAGCGCGGAAGTCCACGAGGATGACGTTGACCACGTTCCGGCCGTAGCCCTTGGGTAGCGAGTTGGCTGCGTGATATGACGAGATCGAGTCGGCTGCTGGATTGGCGAGAACCGACAGCACGAAGCCGGTAATCAAGATGCCAAAGACGGACGCAAGGCCGATGTCAAGGATGCGATAAGCACGCTTGCTGAGATCGCGATACCTCGGCAAGTGGAACAGCACCAAGACGAAGATGATGAGCATCAGCGTCTCGACCGCGAATTGCGTCATCGCGAGGTCGGGCGCACCAAAGATCGCAAACAGGATTGCGATGACGAAGCCGACGCCGCTAAGGCATGCGACGGTTGCGAGCGCTCGGCGTTGCATGACCGCTGCAACGGCGCTTGCGACGAGGCCGAGGAACAGCATGATGTCGAGGAACTTCACGCCGTCTGCCGCTTTGCCGATCGCCGACCACTCGAACGTGCGCGACAGCGCAAGCCCGACGACCGTGATGACAGAAAAGAGCATGATGCGGACGTAGGCCTGCAGACTGCCGTTCTGGATGACTCGGGTGTGGCCTTTGGCGGTGGCCAGGAGGCCGGCGAGTGCGCCGTCGTAGCCGCGGGCGGGGCCGATGGCATCGAGCTTGGTTGTGAACTCGATCGCTCGCCGATATGGACGCCGCGCGAAGAACATGGCGGTGCCGATGACGAGTGCCGCGATGCTCAGACCGAGCGCGACGGTGGGGGGCCACAGCAACTTGCCGAGTCCGAAGTGGATCTCTGCGTCGGCCTTGGCGGGTGCGACGGCTGCGACGATCGATCCCACGATCGGCTCGGCGAAGAGGAACGGGAGCAAGCCGCCGAGCACGGACAGCACGGACAGCGTGACCGGGGCTGTGAGTTGGCGCCATGACGGCGGCTCGATGCTCTGCGGATCAAAGCCATCCGGCGGAGCGAGCAGGAACGGCCGAATGCCGACGAGCCACGACACCATCACCGTGAGCGCGCCGGTGACGGCCGCGGCTGCGGTGACCGGGATAGCCCACGCGGACGACGCGAGGCCGGCCTTGAGCAGGAACTCCTTGGCAGCGAAGCCGATGAACGGCAGCATGCCGGCCATCGAAAGGCCACCGACGATGGCTGCGAACGTCAGCAACCGCGAACGCGTGACGAGGCCGCCGAGCTTGTCGGGGTTCTTCTCGCCGGTGAGCTTCGTGAGGCTGCCGGCAACAAGGAACAGGCAGCCCTTGTAGAACGCGTGCGCGAGCAGATAAATGGCTGCAGCTTTGACAGCACCAAGGCCGAGCAGCATCACCAGCGTACCCAGCGCACTAACCGTGGAGTACGCGAGGATCTTCTTGATCTGATCTTGTCGCGTGGCGAGGAACGCCGCGAAGATCATCGTGAAGCCGCCGAGCGTGATGAGCGTGTTGTCCCAGATCGGCTCGCCGGACATGCCGGGGCTGACGCGGGCAATCAGATACACGCCGGCCTTCACCATCGTCGCGGAGTGCAGCAGCGCGCTGACCGGCGACGGCGCTTCCATCGCGTTGGGTAGCCAGTAATGGAACGGGAAGTTGGCGCTCTTGGTGAGCGATCCGAGCATGAGCAGGATGGCGATGGCGCTGAAATACTCGGAGTCGTGCAGCGGCTGCGACACGGCTTCGGAAAGCGTCCACGTGCCGCTGGCCACGCCCATGAGGATGAGGCCCGCGAGCAGGGCAAGGCCGCCGAGCCCGGTCGTGAGCAGCGCCTGCACCGCCGACTTGCGCGCGCTCTCGCGCGTGTGATCGAAGCCGATCAGCAGGAACGACGTGATGCTCGTGAGTTCCCAAAAGATAAACAACAGCAGCAGATTGTCAGCGAGCACCAGGCCGAGCATCGAGACCATAAAGCTCGTCAAGATGAGCATGAACACACCCATGCGAGGGTGCTTGGCCATGTAGGACGATGTGTACAGCAGGACGCCCGCACCAATGAAGCAGATCAGCAGCGCGAAGGTGAGCGATAGGCCGTCGAGGCGGAAGGCGAAGTCGAGGCCGAGGCCGGTGATCCACGTGATTTGTTCGACGCGTGGCTCGCCGCCAACAACGCCGGGAACCGCTGAGACGTAGAGGATGCCGAGAGACGCAACGACGCCCGAGGTGATGAGCCCCGCGAGCGGACGCACGTAGCGGCACAGCACCGGCGCTGCGGCTGCGACGAAAGCCAGCACCACGAGCGAGGCGATCATCATGGCTTCCGCAACCTCTGTCTCGCTGTGCGCGGTCGGCAAGCAGGAACAACGACAGTCGTTGCTTGCCGTTGCAATGCTATTGAGGGCAGAACGCCGAGCCGCGGATCCATGCAGCTACCTCTTCCCTTTTGCCGAGCATGCCCGCGACCCGGACAGGAACGCGAATGTCGGCGCTGATGACCGTACCGG
>JBCCQU010000226.1:0-4512 GCA_039208875.1 Planctomycetota bacterium | reverse complement strand
TGCGAGTCGGGCCGGGCCCAGAGCCGTTGTGAGTTCAAGCCCCGCAAGCGCCTGCACAAACGCGAGCACGGGCGGGGTCGATTCGAGCCAGGCGTCGCCGCCGGATCCGAGCAATGGTTGGTCGGGCCGTTCGAATTCCATTGTGCCGGCCTTCGCGAACCAGCCAGTGTCAAGTGTGCGCATGCCGGGCGATGATGACGCACTGAGATGCTGAGCGTTGATCGCGAGCCAGCACGCGCCGGGCCCGCCGCGGGTGTACTTGTAGTTGCCGCCGATGGCGAAGTCGGCGCCGAGGTCGCCGAAGCCGACGGGCATGGCGCCCGCTGAGTGATAGGTGTCGATGACCACGAGCGCATGGGCTGCGTGCGCGCGCTCGATGATGCTCGGGAGGTGTTCGATCACCTGTCCTGTGGCGTAGCAGATTTGGCTGACAACCACGAGATCGGTGTCGCTGCTGATCGCCTCGATGATGCGCTCGGCTTGGAACAGTCCGGCGTCATCCGGGCCGACCCACGCGATGTCGGCTCGGCCTCGATGGGCGTAGGTCTTCAGGATGAAGTCGATCGAGTCGAACTCGCCGGTGGTCGTCACGATGCGCGGCCGGGTGGTCTCCATCGCATTCAACACGGCTCGCAGGCCCTGCCCGGCGCTGGTCTTGGTGACCACGGCTCGCGGGTCCGCGCAGCCGATGAGATTCGCGACGACCCCGCGGTAGCGGTGCATCGCGTCTTCCCAGGGCTGCCATGCGTCGTCCATGGTTTCGTACCACGCGTCGAGCGCTGCGCGCACGTCGTCGGCCATGCGATCGAGCGGCCTACCCAGCGAGTGATTTGCGAGATAGATCTCGTCGCGTTCCCGAAGGCCTTGCTGCACTCGGCTGAACAGCGGGTGGATGTGCGCAGCCAATGACTCTTCGGTGAGCGGGCCGTCGCCAAGATTTGCAACAGCTTCAGCGATCGGATCGGTGTGTGTTTCGGTCGTTTGCACAACCCAAGATAACGCTGCTGCGCAGTTATCCCAAGGCTGTGCGCACGGTCCAGAGCTCGTGGAAGAATCGTCCCTCGACGAGGCGTTTGAGGTAATCGACGCCGGCCGTGCCGCCGGTGCCGCGTTTGAAGCCGATCACCCGCTCGACGACCTTGAGGTGTCGGAACCGCCAGAGCGCCCACTGCTCATCGACATCGACGAGCTTCTCGCACATTTCATACGCCTCCCAGTGCGTGTCGGGGTCGAGGTAGATCGTGCGGAAGACATCCACGAGGCCGGGATGCTCTTCGTGCGAGTCGGTCGGCGGCCGATCGAGCATGTCTTGCGGCACGCTCATGCCGCGGCGACTGAGCAGGTGGATGAACTCGTGATAGAGGCTCGGCTGGTCGAGCGCGCGTTCGAGGCGGTCGTGGATGTCGTGGTGGTCGGCATGGATGCGGAGCACGCGGCGGTCTTTCTTGCCGAGCAGGAACTCGATGAGTCGATACTGCCACGATTGCAATCCGCTGGCCGAGCCGAGCACGCCACGGAACTCGCCGTACTCGGACGGCGTGAGCGTGGCCAGCACCGACCACTGATCGAGCAGTTGGCTGGTGACGTGCTTGACGCGGGCGAGAATCTTGAAGGACCGAGCGAGCTCGTCTTGGCGAACGAACTCGACCGCAGCGATAAGCTCGTGCACGATGAGCTTGAGCCACAGCTCGCTGGTTTGATGCTGAATGATGAACAGCATCTCGTCATGATGCGGCGGATCGGATAGCAGCCGCTGCGATTTCAGCAGTTGGTTGAGTTGCAGGTAATCGCTGTAGTTATCCGCGGATGGTGGCATGGCGCGAGCGTATCGCGCCCGGGCTCGTCACTCGGCGAAGGCTGTCGGCTCTTGAGCAAAGATCGCGACCGGGCGGCGCACCGCTGAGCGCACGATGCGGGCGTCCGCCGATGCTGCGGTGACGACGGCGCTGTGCACGCTGTAGTGATCGTCGCGGGCAGCGTTCGACGCGCAGCCCGAACAAATCAAGACCGCTGACGCAGCGGCTGCCGTGGTCACGAGGCGGGCGGGTCGAAGACGGCGATCGCTCGGGGCCGACTGGGTGGAGCTTGAGGACATGCGGTACTCGCGGCTCGGAATGGCGCAGCCCCACGCGGGCCAGCCATAGTTAGAGCAGTCGGTAACGGGCTCCGCCCGGGCAACCTCCATCGGACAGCAGAATGACTTTTGTTGAGCGATACGCACGCTGCGCGTACGAATGCGCAGGCTGGGTTGGCTGCGACGGCGGTGCTTGCCGTTTCGGCGCAGACGCTGCGACGCTGGAAGTAATCTGTTTGGTTTGGTGCGATGTTGCACGCATTCGGGGTTCAGTCGGCTACGCTCAAGCACTGGCGGGGCGTGTTTGTCTGGAGATTGGTCGCGATGAGAATTGCATTTAGCACGCTGGCATGCCCGGAGTGGACGCTCAGCCAGGTCTTCGAGTTCGGTGAGGACTCGGCGTTCGACGGCGTTGAGCTGCGCACGTTCGCGGAGCCCTCGATGCAGTTCGCGTGCGAGCCCTTGCTGACATCGACCGACAAGCTGCGGCGGATGGCTTCGGGTGCTGGCTTCGAGATGGCAGCCCTCGCGACGTCCTGCCGATTCGATCAGCCTGTGTTCCCGCCGGTGCTGGGTCGTGCGCTGCCGACGTACACGCGGCCGATCTCGGACGCGCAGGCGTTTGTGCGGTTCGCGGATGATCTGGAGTGTCCGATCGTGCGGGTGTTCGCGTTCGAGCCGCAGGGCCGCGAGTCGCTTGCGTCGTTTTTTCGGCGTGTTGGCGAGCGGTTGCGTGCGGTGGCCGACTCGGCGCGTGCACGGAACGCCGTGGTAGCAGTGGAGAATGCTGGCGCGTTCGGCGCGGCTGAGGATCTCGCAGCCTTGCTCGACGAGGTGGATCACCCGCGTTTGCGCGCGTCGTACAACGTGGCTGTGGGGGCGTGGTGCGGCGACGATCCAGCCGAGGCCGCGACAGCGCTGGCCGGGCGTACCTCGCTGTTGCGCATCAAAGATGTCGATGCATCGGGCATGCCGAGTGCGCTGGGCTCGGGTGAGGTGCCGAACCGGGAAGCGATCGAGGCGTTCTTCGCGCAGGGATTCCGTGGTTGGGGGGTGTACGAGTGGGACCGAGCGTGGGCAGCGGATCTCGATGCAACGATCGCACCCGCAGCAGAGGCGGTGCCGGCAGCCGGCGATCTGCTGCGATCGTGGGTGACGCCGCTCGTGAGCGTGACGAGCGAGAAACTCCGCGGCGTGCGCACGCCGGATGCGCCGGTCACGATGTAGAACGAGCGATGGCTGCGGGCGAGATGTCGCTCGCGGAGCGGCGGGCGTTGACGAACGATGTGCTTCAGCGTTGCACAACGCTCGGCTTTGCAGCGGCGGGTATCGCGACGCTTGAGCCGAGTGAGTGGGCAGCCGAGCTGCGCGCATGGCTCGACGAAGGCAAGCACGGCGAGATGGGGTGGCTGGCCGACACGGTCGCGAAGCGGATCGAGCCGACCGCGGTGCTGCCGGGCGCGCGGTACGCGGTGATGGTGGCCGATGCGTACGCGACTGGGGCTGATGCTGCAGATGAAGTGAAGCATGCATCGCGTGGTCGGGTGGCTCGATACGCGCGCGGCCGCGACTATCACCGCGTGGTGAAGGCAAGGCTGCACGCGCTGAGCGATGAGCTGCAGGAGCAATATCCGGGCCATGCGTTTCGGTCGTTTGTTGACACGGCCCCGGTGCCGGAGCGGGAACTGGCGATGCGTGCCGGCTTGGGGTGGGTCGGCAAGCACACTCTGCTGATCCGGCGCGGCGTTGGCAGTTGGTTCTTGCTGGGCGGTGTGATGACATCGCTGCCCTTGGTCGTTGAAGATGCGCGCTCGACGGATCACTGCGGCGGCTGCACGCGGTGCATCGATGCATGCCCGACCGACGCGATCACGCCGTACTCGGTGGATGCGAGCCGATGCGTGAGTTACCTGACGATCGAGCAGTCGGGACCGATCGACGCGGAGCTGCGCGCAGGCGTGGGTGATTGGCTGGCGGGATGCGATGTGTGCCAGGAGGTGTGCCCGTTCAATCGCCCGACGGCGGCGGTGGGGGCGATCAATCCGGCCTACGCGCCGCGGCGGACCGGGTTTGACCTTGTGGATGTGCTGGGTTGGACGGAGATGGATCGGCGGGCGGCGTTTGCGTCGTCGTCGCTGAAGCGGGTGTCGCTTGAGCAGATGAAGCGGAACGCGCTGGTGTGCCTGGCGAATGCCGCTCGGGAAGCGGATGGAGACGAGCGGCGGCGGATGCTGCGGGCGATCGAGGATGTGCGTTGGCGGGCGGGGGAGTCGGACGAGTTGCGTCGGCTTGCTTCGGAGTTATCGGACGAGCTTGCCGGTCGATGATGGCGCGGGGGATGAATCTGACCGGGCTCGGTTGACAATATATGTTTCAACAACTAGTGTTGTGACATTCGTGTGTGCGGGTTGGCCAACTCAAACGAAGCGAGGGCAGTG
>JBCCQU010000225.1:0-4528 GCA_039208875.1 Planctomycetota bacterium | reverse complement strand
GCACGCTGTAGCCGTTCGTACGGCTCTGGCATGTGTTGCACTCAGCGGA
Organism: Planctomycetota bacterium; assembly: GCA_039208875.1. GTDB lineage: Bacteria > Planctomycetota > Phycisphaerae > Phycisphaerales > UBA1924 > JBCCQU01. The sequence continues at coordinate 4,479 of JBCCQU010000225.1, read as the reverse complement.
ACGGCGAGCGGCCAGACCATCGAGTGGGCGCTGCCGGTGGACGGCAACTGGATCGACTCAAGCGCCTGGTCGCCGAGCGTTGTGCCTGGCATCGGTGATGTCGCCACGGTGGGTCTTGTTGGTCCGTACGTGGTCACCGTGACGGGATCGCAGGCTATCGACACGCTCGATGTTTCCAACAACGACGCGGTCGTCGCGCTCGATGCGGGTGCGACGCTGCTTGTTGGCTCGATGTACCAAGGCAGTGGCGAGCTTGTGGTGAACAGCACGCAGGGGTTCAGCACGACGCGGCTTGAAGTCGGCGCGAACGGTGTGCTCGATGGCTTGGTTCGCCTGAACGCGCCTGTGGGTAGCGCTGCGTTCGCGAGGCTTCTGGCAGCGGACGGTTCGGCGGTCATCGGTGCCGATGGCTTGGTTGTTGGTGCGGGGTTCCTCGGAGCGGGTTTTGACAATCGCGGAGTGATCCGTCCGGGTGATGGGAACGAGATCGAGATCACCGGCGAGTTGACGCAATCGGGCGGCGGTCGCATCGTGCTCGATGCGGGGTCAGCGATCGAGCTTCAGAGCAACGGCGAGGTCGTGGGCGGCCGGATCGAGGGGAGTGTCGGTTCTGAGCTTCGTTCGTCATCCGGCGAGGTGCGGGATGTCGATCTGATCGGTCCGCTCTTCTTGCCGGCCGGTGCGCGGCTCGATTGGGGTGTAGGCACGACGCTCGATGGCGAGCTTGTGGTGAACAGCGCGCAGGGCTTCAACACGACGCGGCTCGAAATAGCTGATGACGCGTCGGTGGTTGGCACGATTCGACTGAACGCGCCCGCGGGCAGCGAGTCGTTTTCGCGACTGGAGCCGGAAGGGCCGGGGTCGGCGATAGGCGCGGGCGGCAGTGTTGTAGGCAGCGGCCTCATCTCGCCGGGTTTCAACAATCGTGGTGTGATCCGTCCGGGGGCTGGGAACGAGATCGAGATCACCGGCGAATTGACGCAGTCGGGCGGTGGTCGCATCGTGCTCGATGCTGGTGCAGCGATCGAGTTGCAGAGCAGCGGCGAGGTTGTTGGTGGCCGTATCGAGGGGAGTGTCGGTTCTGAGTTGCGTTCGTCATCTGGCGGCGAGGTGCGCGGCGTTGCGCTGATCGGGCCGATCTTCTTGCCGGCCGGCGCGAGGCTCGATTGGGGCGTTGGCACGACGCTCAACGGCGAGCTGGTAGTGAACAGCACGCAGGGGTTCAACACGACAAGGCTTGAAGTCGGGGCGAACGCTGTGCTCGACGGGGTTGTTCGCCTGAATGCGCCTTCGGGCAGCGAGTCGTTCGCGAGGTTGCTCGCGGAGGACGACTCCGCGGTCATCGGTCCGGATGCTGTCGTTACTGGCGCAGGCTTCTTGGGGCCGGATTTCGACAATCGCGGGGTGATCCGTCCGGGGTCTGGGAACGAGATCCAGATTACGGGCGAGTTGATGCAGTCGGGTGGTGGCCGCATCGTGCTTGATGCGGGTGCTGCTATCGAGCTGCAAAGCAGCGGCGAGGTTGTGGGCGGACGCATCGAGGGGAGTGTTGGTTCGGAGTTGCGTTCTTCATCCGGCGGCGAGGTGCGCGGCGTTGCGCTGATCGGCCCGATCTTCTTGCCGGCCGGTGCGCGGCTCGATTGGGGTGTTGGCACGACGCTCGACGGCGAGCTGGTAGTGAACAGCACGCAGAACTTCAACACGGCAACGCTCGAAATAGCTGATGACGCATCGGTGGTCGGCACCATTCGACTGAACGCACCCGCGGGCAGCGAAGCGTTCGCGAGGCTCACAGCTGAAGATGAGATCGAGAATGTCGTTCATGTGATCGATGCGGACGCGAGGATTACGGGCAGCGGTCGTATCGAAGGGCCGTTCGAGGTACTCGGCACGCTCTCGCCGGGCGCAACGTCCGCAGCGCTGGCAAACCTTCAGCTTGAGGACGAGATCACGTTTGCTGCTGACGCGGTTTTCGATCTCGAAATCGCCGGGAGCAATGGCAGTGACCGGTTTGTTGGCGGCAGCACAGCAATGCTCGCTGGCACGGTTGTCGTCAATCAGATCACCGATGACATTCGCAGCTTCGGTGATCGGTACGAGTTCTTCCGGGCTGGCAGCATCATCGGCGAGTTCGATGCGCTTGATGCTGACGATCTGCCCGATCCGTTGTTCTTCGACTTGGTGTATCTCGGGGACTTCGGCGTTGATTTGCTCGTCACGTGCGTGGCGGATGTCGATCGCTCCGGCACGCTCGATATCGATGACTTCTCGGGATTCGTGTCGTCGTTCTTCGCTGATGAGGATGTTGCCGACCAGGACGCGAACGGCGTTCTCGACATCGATGACTTCTCGAGCTTCGTGATGAACTTCTTCGCCGGGTGCTGACGTTCAGCGAAGGGTGTCGGCCCGCGGGTGCGGCGGTTCGTCTCGAGCGGCGGTGATGTGCGCATGGCGTTTGTATGAACGCGGCGTGAAGAAGTCCGGATTTGCTCGCCGAGTTGGAGATTTACGTTCGCGTTGCGAGCGAGGCTCGTTGTACGCTTTGCCTTATGCAGGGCGCAACACAAACAACTCATGAAAGTATCGGCCGGGCGAAGCTCGGGGGGCTTACTCGGGTCGGCTTGTTGGCATCGTGCGGCTTTGCGCTCGCGGCGACGAGCGCCTCGGCTCAGGTCTTCGAATGGGCCGCGCCGGTCAACGGCGACTGGTCGGATTCGTCAGCGTGGACGCCGATGGGTCAGCCGTTCGGCAGCGACACCGCTGTGTTCGGCTTCACGACGCCGTATGTCGTGACGGTGACGGAGTCGCAGCGACGGGTCGGCACGCTGAACATCGCCAACCCGGAGGCTCAGGTTCATCTGTCGATGAACGGCAGCTTCTTTCGGCTGAACGACGCGTTTGTTGGCGATGGGCTGTTTGTCGTGAACGCTGACCTATCGCCCGCGGGAACAACAGTGCTGGTCGCTGGTGTGATCAGCGGAACGATCGAGCTGCGCGAGGGGTCTGAGCTGTCGACCAGTCTGTCGTCGCCGGGCGTGTTTGATCCGGACTCGCTGGTGACGGGCACGGGCGTGATCAACGGGCCGTTCGTGTATCAGGGCCGAGTGCTGAGCAAGGAGGGCGACCTGATCGACTTCCGCAACGGCACCAATGGCGGCATTGTCGAGACCCAGGGCACGGGCCTGTGGGACTGGCCCGTTGCTGAGATGACCAACACGCGATTTGTCGGCATCACGCCGATCTCGGGATTTGACACGATGTTCTTCGGGCAGGGCTCGACGATCGACGGCTCGGTCCTCGTCAACAAGTTTGGCGAGAACGTGGGATCGCAGTTCAGAGTCGCGCGGGACGCGGTTGTTGATGGGCCCGTCGAGCTCAACGCCGACCCGACGAATCTCGCGTCGGCACGCTTCTTTGGGACGGACAGCGGCAGCGGGGCGGTGCCGACCATCGGCGAGACGGGCTCGGTCTCCGGCGTCGGGCGCATCGAAGGCGAATGGCTGAATCTCGGGCGAGTGTCGCCCGGTCTCGGCGACTCGGTCATCGGCGATCTCGAGGCTTTCGTCGGCATCGCTGCGACGAGCATCGAGTACGGCCCGTCGTCGGTCGTGGCGATCGATATCGCGGGCGGCGACGGCACCGACACCATCACGGGGACAGCCACGCACACGCTCGGCGGCGCGGTTGTCGTCAATCAGATCACGGACGACATTCGCGTGTTCGGCGAACGCTACGAGTTCCTCCGCGGCGGCAGCGTGACGGGTGAGTTCGACTCGCTGGTTGCTGACGACCTTGGCGACGTGCTGTTCTTTGATTTGGTCTATCTCGACGACACGGGCGTTGATCTGCTGGTGACATGCCTGGCGGATGTTGATCGGTCCGGCACGCTCGACATCGACGACTTCTCCGCGTTCGTGTCGTCGTTCTTCGCTGATGCAGATGTCGCCGATCAGGATGCGAACGGCGTTCTCGACATCGATGACTTCTCGACGTTCGTCGCGAATTTCTTTGCCGGATGCTGACACCCGCGCTTCGCGGTTTCCGCACGGTTCCCGCCGGCGTGCCGTGCGAAGGACCGGTTTTCGCGGTTTGGCGGCTGGAACCCGGTGTATCTCCGCGATTGGACTTGCGGAGATCGTGATAAAGAGGTACGCATAGATACTCGGCAGTATCCGCCGAGCCGGGGTGGTTTCGTTCTGCCGTTTCGGGCTGTTGTTGTGTTGTTTGTCGTGGCAAGGCCACGTGTTGATCGGCACGCGGAGGGCGTGCGAGCGGTCGCTGTGCGGCTGCAGGAGTGAAGAACGTTGGTTGGGGAACGAAAGGGAAGCGGAATGCAAGGTTTACGAGTTACGGCTGCGTGTGCGGTCGCGGTGTGTGCTGGCGGTGCAATGGGCCAAGCGATTGTTGAGCAAACACCCGCCGCGCCGATGGGATTTGTGGATTCGGTCTCTATCGTCGACGTGCCGGAGGCCTTCCGGG
>JBCCQU010000224.1:0-4547 GCA_039208875.1 Planctomycetota bacterium | reverse complement strand
CTTCGTTTGATCGTGCAGCGGACGGCAACGGCTACATGGTGACGATGTCGGGCCAGGCGCCGCAGGTGAACGGCGTGATGCGTGGCACGCTGACGATCGAGACCAACGTGCCGGAGGAAGAGTCGGTGCGGGTGCAGGTGTTCGGCGCGGTGAGCCCGTCGGCGGCTGCGCAGGCCACGCCGCAGCGGCTGCGGAACACCGCGACGACCAACGTCGTTCGGCAGGGCGGCTGAGGCGTGAGTGCTCTGAAGGCGGTGAAGGAGACGGTTATCGCGGGGCTCGCGATGTTCGGCCTTGCGAGCATTGGCGCTGGTATTCACTGGACTTTCGTGCCGGTATCGCTCGAGACGATCGATGCGAGCAAGCGGAACATCGAGTTGGTAACGCCGTCGCCCGTTGAGGTGACGCCGGCCGAGACTGACGACCCGGCTGACATGACAGAGCCGACCGACGAGACAGAGGCGGTTGCGGCCGAGCCGGCCGTGGTCACGGACTGGGTGGCGTGGGCGCAGGCGTTGCCGGTCGAGATCGGAACGGACGAGGCTGACAAGCTCGGTCTGAACCTGGCGGCGTTGTACGTCGATGCGCGTGCACCGGATGCGTTTGCTGAGGGGCACGTGCTCGGTGCGTTCAATGTACCGGCGGATGATCCGGAGCTGTACCTTGGTGACTTGCTCGGGTTTGATCCGTCGCAGATCTTCGTGATCTATTGCAGCGGCGGCGAATGCAACGAATCGAAGATCGTGGCCGATCGACTTGGCGATCTCGGCTACGTGAATTTGTTCATCGATGTTGACGGCTACCCGGCCTGGGTGGATGCCGGGCTGCCTGTTGGCGTGGTCGAGACGGGAGGTGGGCAATGACGCCGCTGGAGGGCACGCTCAACACGCTGACGCTGCTGCTGCGGCTCGGGCTCGCGGTGGTGATGGGCTTCGCGGCGTACAACAAGCTGCTCGACCCGGGCGCGTTTGTGTTCAGCATCGAGGGCTTCAGGATTTTGCCGGACCACATGATTCCGGCTGCGGCGTTTCTGCTGCCGTGGCTGGAGGCGGTGATCGCGGTGGCGCTGTTTCTCGGTCTCGGCGGGCGCGCGGCGGCGGCGATCAGCGCGGTGCTGCTGCTGACGTTCATCGGCGGATTTATCTCGGTGCTGGCGAGAGACCTGAGCGTCGACTGCGGCTGCTTCGGCAAGTACAAGCTGCTGTGCACGCCGGCTGTGGGCACCGAGGCGAATCCCGACGCCGGGCGGAACTTCATCTGGTGCAAGATGGGCGAGAACTCGCTGTTTGCAGCGGCTGCGCTGCTGGTGACGATCTGGGGGCCGGGGTTCTTTAGCTGGGATACGCCGTTCGGCCGGCGGAAGGCGGCCGCTGCCGACTCGGACGCGGGCGTGACGTATCCGCGGGACGATGCTGGAGCCGTCTGAGCGATTGGCTGCCTAGCATCGTGGCCGCGGCTGTTCCTGCGTTGGAGCGACCGCGCAGAAATAACCGTCGCTCGCGGGACATCTCGCGGGCCATGCAGACCACGACGGAGACGACGCGATGAGCCGATTTGGTGGACGAGGCGGCGGGCCGGGCGGCCCCGGTGGACCCAAGCCCAAGGTGACCGCTGAGGGTGCCGACGGTAAGCCTTACGTCGACTGGAAGCAGATCGAGGATCTGCGTCGCATGATGAGCCCGAACGGCAAGATCTACGGCCGGAAGCGGCTGGGCGTGACCGCTCGCGAGCAGAAGCTGATCGCACAGGCGGTGAAGCGTGCCCGCTTCATGGGCCTGCTGCCGTATACGTCGGCCACGCTCTGAGGCGGGTTGCCGATCGCTGCTGATGGCAGCCGAGCGAAACTACAAAGGCGTCGCACGCGAGCTTGAGCAATCGCTGAGAGGAGATACTTCGCGCACGCAGCGAATGCAAGCGGTTGCCAGAGCTCTGTGGCGGAGCTTCGGCGATGTGCGCATGCCGAAGGAAGTGGCACCCCAGCCCGAGACGCCGGCCGGGCTGTCGTGGGTGGGCTTCTACGAAATCGAGATCGGCGCCGATGGCGGGCCGACCGAGCAGATGCTGCTGCTGGAGCGCGAGCCCAAGCCGGCGTGTTCGCCGATCGGCCTACACGGCATGTGCGGCCGGGGCTGGCGTGAGCGGGTGTCGCTGGTGATACCCGATGTGCGCACGTTGGGTGAGGATTACGTCGCGTGCGATCCGGCGGACATGAGCGAGCTTGTGGTGCCGATGTTTGCTTCGGATGGCTCGTGCTGGGGCGTGCTCGATGCCGACAGCTACGGCCTCGATGCGTTCTCGCAGCACGACGCGGCGGGCTTCTTTGGGGTTGCGAGGGCTGCCGGCCTCACGGCTGGCGATGAGCCGGGCGTTGTCACTGTCTGACGCGTCGTGTCGCGGGGGAATGGAGCGGAGGCGACTCGAACGCCCAACTTCCAGCTTGCAAAGCTGGCACTCTACCAATTGAGTTACCGCCCCAGCGGTATGGCGAGTGTAGGCCGACCGGCTTGGCTTGTGCCGAACGGTTAGCTCTCCGCCGGCACAGCGTCGGGCAGCATGCGGCCGGTCTCGATGAGATTGGTGTGCAGCTCGAAGACTCGGCGGAGGTCGTGCCGCAGGTGGCCGACGGGCGCGTCATCGATGTACTTGTGCAGGTACTCGCGAAATGACGGGTGCGCACAGTTGTCGATGATGGTTCGGGCGCGTTGCACGGGGCCGAGGCCGCGGAGGTCGGCAAGGCCTTGCTCGGTGACCAGCACCTGCACCGAGTGCTCGTTGTGATCGACGTGGCTGCACATCGGGACGACGGTGGAGATCGCGCCGCCCTTGGCGATGGACGGCGCGACGAGGATGGAGACGTAGGCGTTGCGGACGAAGTCGCCGCTGCCGCCGATGCCGTTCATGAGTTGCGTGCCGCACACGTGCGTCGAGTTGGTGCAGCCGTAGATATCCATCTCGAGGATGGTGTTGATGGCGATGACGCCGAGGCGTCGGATCACGCCGGGGTTGTTGCTGAGCTCGGTGGGCCGGAGGACGATGCGGGGGCCGTAGAAATCGAGATCGCTCGCGACTTCTTGCATAAGCCCATCGCTGAGCGTGAGTGCCGATGTTGACGCGCCGAGCAGTCGGCCCGACCGCATGAGCGCGACCTGGGAATCCTGCAGCACCTCGGTGTACATCTCGAACGCGGGGATGTCGGGGTTTGCGCCGAGTTCGCCGAGCACGGCGTTGGCGACGTTGCCGACACCGGCTTGCAACGGCAGGAAATCTTGCGGGATGCGGCCGGCCTTCATCTCGCTGACGAGGAAGCGTGTGATGTGGCCGGCGATGGCGCGCGAGACGTCGTCGGGCTGACGGGCGACAGCGACGCCGTCGGCCTCGTCGGTCATCACGACGCCGACGATCTTCTTGGGATCCACCGATACGAACGGCGTGCCGATCTTCGACATCGGCGTCTGAATCGGGATCGGGCTGCGCATCGGCGGCTTGGGCAGCGTTGCGATGTCGTGCATGCCGGCCAGCCGCGGCGTGTGATGACGGTTGACCTCGACGATGACGCGGTTGGCGTGCGCAAGGATGGTGGGCGATATGCCGACGGAGGTGCTGAGATACACGCGGCCGTCGGGGCGGACGTCGGTCGCTTCGACGACGCCGACGTCGAGATCGCCGAGGAAGCCGAAGTCCATCATCTGGCCGACATGCGAGAGATGCATGTCGAGAAACTCTGTTTGCTGATTGTTGATAGCTGCGCGGAGCGGGCGCGAAGACTGGTACGGCGCACGCCACGAGATGGCCTCGGCCTCGGCCAGCGCGTCGTCGATCGCTGTGCCGCTGCTGGCTCCGGCGACGACGCGGAAGGACACGGGATTGCCGGCATCGCGCTCGGCCCTGGCGCGCGCAGCGAGCGCGCGCGGCACGGCCTTGGCAGCGCCCGCCGGCGTGAACGCACTGAAGCCGAGGAACGAGCCATCGGGAATCATGGCGGCTGCCTCTTCGGCTGCCAGCACCGGGAAACCAAACTCATTCGACATCGATTACCCCTTCGGAAGTCTTGTTATCCCTGTCGGACGCGTTGCACCTCGCCGGCTTCGCACGCGACGCGGCTGCCATCATCGCTCAGCACCACAAGCCGCAGCGCGTCATCGAGCCCAATCATGCGTCCCTCGATCGCGGGCCGATCCGAATCAACGAAGCGGACAGCGACCGACTCGCCGACGAGCTTGAGCCTCGCCTCGACCAGACGCTTCGCCTCGATGACGGTAGATGCCGAATCGCGTTCGAGTGCGTCGAGCCACGCGGAGAGCTTGGCGAGCACCTCGCGGGCGAGTTCGCTCGGGTCAGCCAGTACGCCGAAGACCTCGGCAATGCCGGCAGGCCGAAGGGCGTTGCTGTCGGTGCGTGGCAGTTCGCTCGGCGTCTTGCTGTTGATGCCGACGCCGATGATGAGCCTCGCTTCGCCGGTCGCGGTGTGGCGGCGCTCGCACAGCACGCCGCCGAGCTTGGAGATCTGGCCGCTGCCCGATTCGATGACAAGGTCGTTGGGCCACTTG
>JBCCQU010000223.1:0-4548 GCA_039208875.1 Planctomycetota bacterium | reverse complement strand
GGCCCGTCGGGTGTTGGCAAGACGCTGCTCTCCAAGGCGCTCGCCGAGTTCATGTTCGGCGACGAGGAGGCGCTCATCTCGCTCGACATGTCCGAGTACATGGAGAAGCACAACGTGTCGCGCCTGGTCGGCGCGCCTCCCGGCTATGTCGGATACGAGGAAGGCGGGCAGCTCACCGAGCAGATCCGACGCCGGCCGTACGCGGTGGTGCTGCTCGACGAGGTCGAGAAGGCGCACCCCGATGTGTTCAACATGCTGCTGCAGATCATGGAAGAGGGCCGCCTGACCGACTCGTTCGGCCGGCACGTCGACTTCCGCAACACCGTGCTCATCATGACGTCGAACATCGGCGCCGATCTGATCAAGGGCGGCGGCGGGTTCGGCTTCCAGAAGCGCACGACCGAAGTCGACTACGACAACATCAAGTCGGTGCTGATGAAGGAGATCGAGCGGTTCTTCCGTCCGGAGTTCATCAACCGTCTCGACGACATCATCGTGTTCAAGCCGCTGACGCGGGCCGATCTCGAGCAGATCGTGAGCTACGAGGTCGCGAAGGTCGGCGAGCGGATGAAGGACCAGGGCATCGAGCTGCGTTTGGACGACAAGGCCGAGGCGTTCCTGATCGACAAGGGGTACAACCCCGATTTCGGCGCTCGCCCGCTGCGTCGCGCGATCGGCAGCTACATCGAAGACCCGGTCAGCGAGATGCTGCTGTCGGGCGAGCTGCACGGCAAGAACATCCTCGTCGCGACCAAGCCCGACGAGGACGAGAAGCTCGTGTTTGATGCTCAGTACGAGGAGCCGCCGGCCGACGAGAAGGCTGCGGGCGATGAGAGTGCTGAGAGCGAGCAGCAGCCCGAGACGCAGTCGACCTGATTCGGCGTTCGCCGAGTGAATCAAGCACACAAGCCGCCCCGAAGTGGGGCGGTTTTTCATTGGTGCGTTCGTCTGTGTGTCAGTCGCACAGCTGCGGATCGGGATTGAAAAACTGGGTGACGAAGCTCGAGAAATCGTCGATGTCGAGGACGCCGTCGCGACTGACATCGCGCGCATCGCTCGCACGCTCGCAGCCAGCGAGCGGGGCAACGGAGCGGGCCTATCATCCGATGAACTCCGGATACGTCGGCATTTACCCCCAATGGAGACCCTAGGGACATGGCCAACAAGCACTTCGACGTCCTCGTCATCGGTTCCGGTCCCGGCGGCTATGTCGGGGCGATCCGGGCAGCCCAGCTCGGCTACAAGACAGCCATCGTCGAGCGGGCAGCACTCGGCGGCGTTTGCCTCAACTGGGGTTGCATCCCGTCCAAGGCTTTGCTCGCCAACGCCGAGCTCATGGAGAAGCTGCACGCTCGCGACGAGTGGGGGCTGTCGATCACCGGCGACGTGAAGTTCGACTGGGACAAGGTGATCGGTCGCAGCCGCGACGTGGCCGGCAAGCTCAATCAGGGCGTCGGCTACCTGATGAAGAAAAACAAGATCGAGCAGATCGTCGGCTCGGGCAAGATCGTCAAGGCGGCCGACAACGGCCCGTGCCGCATCGAGATCTTCGATTGCGAAGTGCATGAGGAGGCAACGCACTCGCCCGCCAAGCCGGCTGACAAAGCACGCGAAACGGTCACCGCCGATCGCGTGATCGTCGCCACCGGCTCGGTCGCGCGCGATCTGCCGCTCTGCAAGTTCGGCAGCTCCGACAAGGTTTGGGGCGCACGCGAGGCGATGTACAACAAAGAGCAGCCGGAGAAGCTCATCGTCGTCGGCTCCGGCGCCATCGGCATGGAGTTCGGCTACTTCTACCACTCCTTCGGCACCGAGGTCACCGTCGTCGAGATGCAGGATCGCATTCTGCCCGTCGAGGACGAAGACGTGTCAGCTGCGATGCTCAAGCATTACAAGAAGGCCGGCATGAATTTCGTGCTGGGCCACGTCACGACGGCTGTCGATACCTCCGGCGACGGCGTCAAGGTCACAGTCGCGCCGTTCAAAGACGGCAAGGCTGACGACAGCAAGGCGCAGGTGCTCGAGGGCGACCGCGTGCTGCTCGCGATCGGCGTCAAGGGCCGGTACGACGGGCTGTTCGACGAGACGCTCGGACTCAAGACCGTCAAGGATCACATCCAAACCGACTTCCAGCCCGGCACCACCGTCAACGAAGCGCTCGACTACCAGACCAACTTGCCCGGCGTGTACGCGATTGGCGATGTCATCGGCCCGCCGTGGCTCGCGCACGTTGCCAGCGAAGAAGCCATCCTCTGCGTCGAACGCTTTGCGTGGAAGGACGGCAAGGAAGCACACGAGCCGATCCCGCTCGACTACTCCGTCATCCCCGGCTGCACCTACTGCCATCCGCAGGTCGCGTCGGTCGGCTTCACCGAGCGGGCGCTCAAGGAGCAAGGCCTCAAGAAGGGCGAGGACTACGAGGTCGGCAAGTTCCCGTTCACCGCGCTGGGCAAGGCCATCGCAGCCAAGCACACCGAGGGCTTCTGCAAGATCATCCGTGGCCTGCCGCGTGGCGAGATTCTCGGCGCGCACATCATGGGCGATCAGGCGACCGAACTTATCGCCGAGCTGAGCCTTGCCCGCCGCCTCGAAGCCACGAGCGAGGAGCTCATCGCGACCGTGCACGCGCACCCGACGATGCACGAGAGCGTGCACGAGGCTGCGCTGGCGAGCGAAGGCCGCGTCATCAACGCTTGATTATCGCGTCGAGCGGTGCGGGATGGTCAGCCTGGATGAATCGCATCCAACTCGGCGTCAGAGTCGATGGTCGGCAGAGCCAGCTTATCTCGAGTGGCCTTTCGCTGAGAAGTCGTGACCTTAAGCGGAGACAACATCATCCGCCTGGCTGTTTCGCGGATCGTCATCTCTGCGATGAGGTCATCGATCATCTGCTGCCGCTCGCCGGTAATCTAGACCAAACCACGCTTTGCGCGGCACGGGGTAAGCATGCTCCGCTGGCAACGACGACACGCAGTCCGATTCGGACAGCGCGAGTCAGACAATGGGATACTGTAGAGTCATTCGGTTTCCATCGTGCGGAGGCACCGTCTTGATGGCCCGCACCGGAAGACTGCTCTGGTAGCGGCGGAGTCTCGGCAAAAATAATTCACCCTCCTACACGCGCAGGAGGGCGAGAGTGATTTACGTTCACTGGCTGCGGTCTGCGGCCGCCGCTCGCCTCGTCGCTTATCGACGTCGCGATGCAGCGAACACGCCGCCGAGGCCGAGCAGAGCGGCCGACGCCGGGGTCGGCACGAAGCTGACATCGACGTCGAGCTGGCCGGCGTTGTCACCGAAGGCACCGGCCGGGCCGTCAAAGAACGAGCCATCAGCGAAGCCCAGGAAAAGCGAAGTCGCACCCTCTGGCACTGCAAAGAGCTGCACGAGGCCGGTGCCGTTGCCGGTCAGGCCGTCGCCGATGAAGAAGGTCTGCTGAATCTCAGGAGAGATGGTGACGAAGTCGACACCGAGCACACCGAAGTCGACCGACGATGGAGAGATCAGCCCCGGTCCACGCTGCGGACCGAGGAACGTGCCGACGAGGCTCAGGCCAGCCGGGAGGAAGGTCCCTGACAAGCCGTTCGACGGAACGATGTTCGTGTCAACAGCCTGACCTGCCGGATTAATGAACATACCGTCCGCGTTGGTGAAAGGCAGGATGCCTTCCAAAGCGGTGACTAGCCCGGTGACATCAACGGCCACGAATTGGTTGCCAGGACCGGACGGAATCGCGATCTCGACCGCTGCGGTGGCATTCGGGCCCGGATTGCCGGTGGTGGCACTAAAGATGTTCGCCGTGGCCGGCACAACCACGTTGATCTGCGCTGAGGCAACCGTGGCAGCCGTGCCGAGAATTGCGATGACGGTGTGTGCATTCGACATGATGATCTCCCAGTGTGAGAGTGCGCCGGGATTTGCCGAATGCGAGGATTCTGCGGAATCCAATGAGCAGGATGTGAAAATCGTGAGTTTTCAGTGCTGAGTATTCGGTAAAAGCACGGGTATTCGGGCGTCAAGCGAAGCAATCGCCGGCCGCGATGGTCATCCGTGCGTCGGAACAAGCCCATGGATTCATTGGTGCATAGTCGAGGACCGACCATGGTGAGAACGGATCTGGTTGTCCGATAAATCACTGAAGTCGGCGGACCGCGTAGGTGAGTGTCTCCGTTTGGAGGCTCACGTAATACGCACCCGGGGCATCCGCGACGAACGAGATGTTCCTGCCGTTCGACGCTCCATCAGCTTCGATTGGAAGCACGGGTGCTGCGTCCTCCGAAGTCGAGGCAGCACCTACGTTGAAGTCCCACGCCGCGTTGATCGTGAACTTCACTTCAATCACGCCTGGAGATGCGACTTGAAGCGTGCCCGTCCAAAGTGCCGGATCGTCTGCGTCCGCTTGCAGAGGCTGACCGCTTGGAGCCCAGTTGTTAAAGGTGCCCGCCACAGCCACGGATTCAATGACGAGGTCGCTCGGCAGACCTAGGGCCTGTTCGTTCGCTGACGCGATCAGGAAGCCAGGCTTACCGAGCGTCTGAATTCCAAGCCCCG
>JBCCQU010000222.1:0-4558 GCA_039208875.1 Planctomycetota bacterium | reverse complement strand
GCCACTACTGCGACTTCTACAGCCTCGTCGACACCCGCGATCGGCAACCCGCCTTCACCGCTCGCCTGATCCGGGAACTCGAAGCCATCGCCCCGCTCGCGTCGGGCGAACCACTCAGCACGATCTTCGTCGGCGGCGGCACACCGACACTGCTCGAGCGCACACACTGGCAGACGCTGCTCGCGGCGATGCATAGCTCGTTCGACATGACCGACATGGGCCAAGGCTCCGGCGAGTTCACCGTCGAGTGCAATCCGGAAACCGCGGACGCCGAGCTGTTCGACACACTAGTCGAGGGCGGCGTCAATCGCCTGAGCATTGGCGCACAGTCGTTCGACAAGCGGCACCTGCACACGCTGCAACGCTGGCACGACCCCGACACCGTGCCGCGGGCGATCGAGCTTGCGCGCGCAGCCGGCATCGAACGAATCTCGATCGATCTGATCTTCGCAATCCCCGGACAGACGACGGCCGAGTGGGAGAACGACCTCGATCGTGCGCTCGGTCTGGGCATCGATCATGTCTCGTGCTACGCGCTGACGTACGAGCCGAATACGGTGATGACCGCCCGCATGGAGCGAGGCGAGTTTCAGCCGGCGGACGACGACATCGAAGCCGACATGTATGAGCTGACCGTGGCCAAGCTGGCAGCGGCCGGTCTCGATCGCTACGAGGTCAGCAACTTTGCCAAGCCGGGCGAGGCGTGCCGCCACAATCTCGCGTACTGGCGTCACGAGTCGTGGCTCGCGGCCGGCCCTTCGGCGAGCGGGCACCTCCTGAGCGCGCAGGGCGGAAGCTGGCGCTACAAGATCGTCCCCCGCATCGGCAACTATCTCGAAGGCGACGGCGTGTCGGCTGTCACCGATCTCGAGCCGCCCGAAGCCGGCAGACTCGCGATCGAACGCGTGATGACCGGGCTTCGGCTGAGCGAGGGCGTGCGGCGCGATGCAATCATTGCTGATGCCGAGGCTGCGAGCCCGGGAGCGACCTCGCGAGTCGAGCGCGCAGAACGGCCTCACATCGACGCGGGCCGGCTGGACGTTGTTGAAGCTGAGGAAGGTTCACGTTGGCGGCTGACGGAGGCCGGCTACCTATTCGCGGACGGTATCGCCAGCGATCTCATGGCTGCCTTCATCTGAGCCGGCGCGATCTTCGGCAGGCGTCTGCTTGGTCGGGCCGTCCAGCCGCATCCGCCGAAGCAGCGATCGCAAGTCTTTCGGCCAGCCGGTGCGGATATCGATCGCCTCGCCTGTGACAGGATGATCGAAGCCAAGCCGCCACGCGTGCAGCGCGAGCCGAGGCGATGCGTGTCGGCACGAACGCGGCCCGTACTCGGCATCGCCCAGCACGGTCGCGCCGATCGAATCGAGATGCAGCCGCACCTGGTGCAGCCGGCCGGTGAGCGGGCGAGCCTCGATGAGCGCAGCAAGCTCGCTTTCTTCGAGCACGCGGAATGCGGTCACCGCGGGCTTGCCGTTCGCCGAAGACAGCTTGGCGAGCTTCTTGCTGCTCCAGCGATTGAGACGAATCACCTGCTCGGCGATCGGTGTCTTGACGACGCCCTTCTCGCGCGACGGCGCCTTTCGGCACACCGCCCAGTAACTCTTGCGGACTTCGCGTCGCTCGAACTGTGCGCGCAGGCCTTCGTAGCCTCGCACGGAAAGTGCAACCGCGAGCACGCCGCTGGTTTCCTTGTCGAGCCGGTGCACCAGGCCGAAGCCGCGGCTGGCGCCGAGCTTCTGCAGCCGCCTGCCATGCAACGCAAAAAGCCCGTTGAGCAGGGTGTCGTGCTCGTGGGCCTTGCCGGGCTGCGTCACGATGCGAGCCGGCTTCTCGATGACGAGCAGGTCGTCGTCTTCGTGGCGGACGCGGAATGTCACGCGGGGATTTGGTTCGACGCTCAGCATGGCGGGCCTAACCGTCCTGCCGAGGCGGGCAGGCCGCCGGATCGAGGTACCACCGCAGCACGCCGCCGATCGGTTTGAGGCCGGCGATCGGTGCATCGGCGGGCGATGGCTTCTGGCCGACGAGCCTGGCGATCGCAGCCTGCTTCTTCTCGCCCGTCACAAGCACCGCGAGCACGCGCGACGCGTTCAGCAGCGAGTAGGTCATCGTGATGCGCTCGGGCGGCGTCACCGCGTCGCCGGCGTTGATCACCACGAGGCGATGCTCCGGTGCTTCGAGCGCGACAGACCGAGGGAACAGGCTCGCGGTGTGAAGATCATCACCCATGCCGAGCAGGGCAAAGTCGAGCCGATCGTGGCCCTTCTCGCGCCAGCCGAGCGTCTCGCGAAGCTCGGTCTCGTACAGCTCGTCGCCGTCGGCTTCGGTCGCGGGCATGGCGTGCACCTGCGACGCGGGGATGCCGCTCGGCTCAATGATGAGATCGCGGATCATGCCGAAGTTGCTGCGCTGGTCGTCGAACGGCACGCGCCGCTCGTCGACGATCCACAGGTGCGTGCGGGCCCACGGAAAATCGCGAAGTCGCGGGTCGTACATGAGTCGGCGATACAGAGGCTGCGGTGTCGAGCCGCCCGAGAGTGCGAGGTGAAAGTCGCCGAACTGGCGAACGCAGGTCTTGGCTTGGCCGAGCATGTCGGCAGCGAGCGCGTCGATGACTGCATCGGCTGTCGGGCCGACGATGACGGTGCCCGGGAGATCGGGAGCCTGCGGGCCTTCTTCGAGCGGGATGGGGCCGGTTTCGATGGGTGCTTCGTCGGAACTCATGGGCGGGAGTCGGTCATTCGATTCGTGTCAGGAGCCGGCCGGATTGTGCCACGCAGCGCCGTGCGAAGCCCGTCGGATGAGGTCGTCAGCGGAGCCCGGCCCCCACGAGCCCGGCTCGTACGTCTGGATGGCGTCGCGAACAGCAGGATGGTCGAGCACAGGCTGGACAATACGCCAGCCGCTCTCGACTTCGTCGCGATGCTTGAAAAGCGTGCGATCGCCGCGCATGGCATCGAGCATCAGCGGGCCGTAGGCCTCGATCGGCTCGCCGCCGAAGCTCTCCGCGTAGTCGAGGTCGAGGGCTGCCTCGGCGATCTTCATGCCGGCGCCCGGCACCTTGCCACGCAGGAACAAGCTGATGCCCTCCTTGGGTGCGATGTGCAACACCAGGCGATTGGGAGCGGTGGACGGCGTACGGCCGTTGAACAGACCCACCGGCGGCTGCTTGAACTGCACCACCACCTCGGTCAGCTTACGGGCCATCCGCTTGCCGGAGCGGAACAGCCACGGCACGCCCGCCCATCGCCACGTCTGGAACTCGACATGCATGGCTGCGAAGGTCTCGGTGCGACGATCGGGATCGACGCCGTTTTCTTCGGCATACGCCGGGCCGTCGGGGCCAGACCCGTAGCGGCCGAGCACAGCCTGCGGCAGGCCATCGACTTCGATCAGCCGAGCGGCCTTGAAGAGCTTGATCTTCTCGCGGAGGATCGCGTCGGCGTCGTACGCGGACGGCGGCTCGATCGCGACCAACGCAGCGACCTGCAGCAGATGGCTCTGGATCATGTCGCGCGTTGCGCCGGCCTCGTCGTAGAAATTGGCCGCACGCGAGCCCACACCCAGCGTCTCCGCTGCGGTCACCTGCACGTGCTCGATGTGCTGACGGTTGAACAGCGGCTCGAAGATCGAGTTTGCAAACCGCATCACCAGCGTGTTCTGCACGAGCTCTTTGCCGAGGTAGTGATCGATCCGGTAGATCGACTCTTCCTCAAAGACGCGGCCGAGCGCGCGATTGAGTGACTCCGCCGACGCGGCATCGTGGCCGAACGGCTTCTCGACCACGATCCGCTGCCACGCGATCTGCGTCGGATCGAGCGCACACCACCGGCGGCCCTCGGTGACCAGCCCGGATGAGCCGATGGTCTCCACGATCGGCTCATAAAGCGACGGCGCGACCGACAGATAGAACAGCAGATTGGGCACGCCGCCGGTCTTGCCGAGCCCGTGCTCATCAGCCATGGCACCGACGCGATCGAGCACCGGCGCAAAGCCCTCCGGAGTCGTGCCGTCCGCCGGCTGGTAGTGCACCCGTGACAGGAAATCCTTGAACGCTGCATCGCCGGATTTACCGGTCTTTTCTGCGAGACGTTCGCGGAAGTCGTCGTCGGACAGCTTGGTGCGACTGACGCCGAGCACGCGCGTGTTTGTCGGCAACTGCTTGCGGGTGTGGAGATCGAAGAGCGCCGGGACGAGCTTGCGGGCGGTGAGATCGCCCGAGGCTCCGAAGATGACGACGATGCAGGGTTGGGCCTCAGCCGCTGGAAGCATTGGTGGATGCTACCGCCGCCTAGGCTCCCGCGTGAGCCGGTCGCCCGCACGAACTCTGGACGCCAACGCGAATCGCGCTCGCGAGGCTGCGCGCACGCTGGAGGACATCGCACGATTTGTCCTCGATCGCGCGGATCTCGCAGCGACGCTGAAAGAAGCTCGGCACGCTGTGACAAGCGCGATCGAGGCTGCGGGGTTCGATCGACTGGAACTGCTGGCTGCCCGCGATACAGCCGGCGACACCGGCACCGGCACAACGACAGCCGCCGAGACCGATCGCGCG
>JBCCQU010000221.1:0-4572 GCA_039208875.1 Planctomycetota bacterium | reverse complement strand
GCAGCCATGGCCGATCTCGCGTCCAAACGCCGCGCCCCGTCGCTGCCCAGTCAGCCGACGCGGGTCACCGATCCGCGCTTCCACGATCGCGGCGGGCCGGCGTTGCTGTTCGAGAAGCCGATCGGCTCCGAAGTGCCCGTCCTCATCAATGCGTTCGGCAGTTACCGACGCATGGAAATGGCCATGGGCCTCGACAAACTTCGCAACGCCGACGGTTTCGAAGAGCTCGCAGCCAAGATCGGCGAGCTCGTCAAGCCTCAGCCGCCACGCAGCCTCAGCGAAGCTATCGCCAAAGCCAAGCAGTTTGCCCCGCTGCTCAAGATCGGCCCCAAACGCAAGAAAGGCCCGGGCCTGTGTCAAGAGGTCGTGCGCACCGAGGGCGACATCGACCTAACAAAGCTGCCGATCTTGCGGTGCTGGCCGCTCGACGGCGACTACGAAAGCGTCGGCTATCCCGCCGGCATCAACCATGGCATTTCTGGCCTCGGCCATCCCGACATCTCTAACGACGAATGGAACGCGCGGTATCGCGGCCGATACATCACGCTGGCCGGCATCCACACGATCTACGCCGACGACATCGACGACCCCAAGCCCGCGTCGCACAACATCGGCATGTACCGCGTGCAACTGCTCGGCAAGGACCGCGTCGCGATGCATTGGCACATCCACCACGACGGCGCGCGGCACTGGCGATCATGGAAGAAACGCGGCGAGCCCATGCCGGTCGCGATCGTGCTGGGCGGGCCGAGCGTGCTGCCATACGCCGCGACGGCGCCGCTGCCGCCCGGCATCAGCGAACTGCTCATGGCCGGCTTTCTCAACTCGATCGGTGGCGACGGCGGCATGCGTCTCGTCCGTGCGAAGACCGTCCCGCTGTGGATCCCCGCCGATGCCGAGATGGTCATCGAGGGCTACGTCAGCAACGAGGCCGGCAACATCGGCTGGGACCCACGCGAGCCCGACGCCGGCCCGCTCGGCCCCGACGCGGTGTTCGAAGGGCCGTTCGGCGATCACACCGGCTTCTACTCGATGCCCGATCGCTACCCGATCGTGCGCGTCACCGCGGTCACGCATCGCCGCGACCCGATCTATCCGACCACGGTCGTCGGCCTGCCGCCGCAGGAGGATTACTTCCTCGGCAAGGCCACCGAGCGGCTGTTCCTGCCGCTGCTGAAGGTTCTGATCCCCGACGTCGAGGATTACGACCTGCCGATCTTCGGCGCATTCCACAACTGCGCATCGATCGAGATCGCCAAGGCGTATCCGATGCAAGGCCGCCGTGTGATGCACTCGATCTGGGGTGCCGGCCAGATGGCGTGGACCAAGACGATCTTCGTCACCGAGCCCACCGGCCCCGCCGCTGCCGACGTGCACGACTCGCGATCCGTGCTCGAAGCGTGCGCACGCTGGTGCGATCCGCTGCGCGACGTCGAACTCGTCAACGGCCCGCTCGACATCCTCGATCACGCAGCCCCGCGACTCGGCGCGGGCACCAAGCTCGGCTTCGATTGCACCGCAAAGTGGACGGGCGAAGAAGTCGGCGGTCGGCCGGTGAGCGATGCGCCCAAACCACGGCACTGGGCCACCGGTGATGAGCTAGAGCGATACCTCGAAGCTGTGCGCGCGATCGACGGCATCGTGAACGCCGCGATGCCAACCGATGCGCCGGGCTGGCTCGTGGTGTCGGCCGATCGCGACTTCGGCGAGCCGGGCAAGCAGGGCGTCGGCGCGCGCATCCGCGACGCGGTGCTCGCGGTGCCTTGCGATCAGCCGCCGCCATATGTCGTGGTGGTGGGGCGTTCGGTCGATGTGACCGATGCCGACGAGGCGATGTTCCATTGGCTCGCCAATGCCGATGCGAGCCGCGACGCTGTGCGCATCGATCACGCGACCGGCGGCCGCATGGCCTTCGATGCCACGCCCAAGGAATTGCACGAAGAGCTCGGGGCTGAGAGCGTGCGCGCATGGCCGCCGATCTTGTCGATGCCCGATGATGTTGCTGTGCAGGCTTCGCAGCGGCTCAAGTCGCTCGGCTACACGGAGTAGCTGCTGTCAGCGTCCGGCCGTCGCGCCGTCTTCTTCCAGCACCCAGTCATCGATCGCGTTGATCACGCGGTCCGCAAAGTCGCGGCCGTTGCGACCGACCGGTGCAGCCCCGGGCCGCTGACTCACGAAGATGCAGAACACGACGCATCGGCCCGAGACCGGATGGATGACGTAGCCCGCGACGTTGCGCACGCCGGTGAGCGTTCCGGACTTGCCGTAGACAAGTGCGTCGATATCAAGGCCGTTGAATCGCCGTGTGAATGTGCCCGAGCCCGGCGTCGCGAGCGATTCGAGCAACGGTTGCCGCACGCTGTCGTCCTCGTACGCATCTTCGAGCCATGCCGTGACGAGCGACGGTGCGAGCATGTTGCTCCGGCTCAGGCCCGAACCATCAGCGATCGAGGCCGAGGCTGCGAACTCAGGTCCCAAGCGCTCGCGGATCAGCATGCGCATGACAGCAGCGCCATCGGCCCACGTGCCGGGCTGGCCGGTCACCGCGTTGGCGATGGTCTTCATCAGCGCCTCAGCAGACAGATTGTGCGAGTCGCGGTTGCAGCGCTCGAGCACATCGGTCAGCGGCGTGCGCACCTCGACGGCCACTCTCGCCTGCTCGCTGCCGTTGGCTTCGGTGTCGGTCAGGCCCATGCGCACGCCGACGGGCGGATCCACGCTCGGCTTCTCGCGGCCCGCGACCGGCACACCGGTGCGCACAAGCCGATCGGCAACAAGCTGCCCGAACAGCACGGGGTTATCGATTGTCGTCACGCGGATCGGCGCGGACAGCCGCGTCGCGACATTGCCGAGCAGCGTGAAGAGGTTGGCGCCGGGCGAGCGCGCAAGCCACGCGGTGTTGCCGCCGTCGCGGCGCGAGCGGGCCTTGACATTGACGCTCAGCCACGCGGCGTCGGGCTCGGTGCTGATGCTCGGCGAGTTGCCGTCGCGGCTCGGCCGCGCGAACACGCTGAACACGTTGCCGTGGAAATTCACCCCGGCGACCGGCGCGGCGTAGTGACGCGGCAGGTCTTCCTCGTCCCACGTCGGATGGGTCCACTCGCGATCGAACACCGAATCGTCAGCCACGATCTCGCGGATGGGGCTGTCGTTGTCCGCTGCGATGGCCTCCGCCAGCGTGTCGAGCAGTTGGTCAGTCGAGGCCGGCGGGTCTTGCGCGCGCAGCAATGCGGGGTCGCCGAGCAGCGGATCGCCCGAACCTCGGATGATGAGCCGGTCGCCGATGCGCTCAAAGCGTGTGCGATAGACGTACTCAGCCCCGAGCACGTGCAACGCGCTGACCGATGTCAGCAGCTTCATGGTCGATGCGGGCAGCATGGGTCGGTCGGCCTGCCGCGTGACAAGCGTGCGATCGGTGCTGAGGTCGACAATGTGGACGCTGACATCTGCTTCTTCGAGCCCGGCGGCTGCGATCAGCGTGTCGATCTCGGCTGCGAGCCCGAGCTCGAGGCTCTGGCCGCGGGCACCGAACGCAGCGAGGCAGACCGCCAAGCCCACAGCGAGTGCGCGGAGAGAGCGAATCGGGACGGCAACAAATCGATAGGTATTCACGTAGGGGCGATCGGCACGATCACGGTCTCGGCTGTAGTCAACTCGGCCGAGTGTGTGCGCAAGACAGTCAGTTCGGTGGTCGGCTCGGTGTTTCACGACGCTTCGGAGCGGGTCGCGAGGCTGCGGGTGATGAGTTTGAGCACCTCGTCGAGCAGATTGGCCGAGGCGAACTCCCATTCGGTCCACATGACGCCGGCGACGGTGTTGCCGCGGCCGAGGCCCTCGCGCAGCGTCTTGGACAGCCGCCGGGGCTGAAGGCCGTCGAGGCAGCCGACCTGCAGCGGCACGACGAATCTCGCACCCTCCGGGTTCGGCACCATGTACGCGATCGGCTCCTCCGCCTCGCCCTCATCGGGATAGAAGGCGAGCGTCCATCGCATGGGGATGCCGTGCCAGCCGAGCTCCTCGACAAGGCCTTCCATCGCCCAGAGCTTGTCGCGGACGGAATCGAACAGCTCGCGCACCTCTTCGGGCAGCGCGTCGAGCAGTTCTTCGACCTCGGGCTCGGTGAAGCGGTCTTTCCAGGCGTTTCGGCCGTCTGCCATGCGGTGATCCTCTTGGCCGACGAGATTCGGCCGATGTTGCCAAGCGGGAGCGTAGGGCGGCGGCTTCGCTGCGGACGAGAGGCAGTTCGCGAGGCAGCAGGCGTCCGCCCCGTACCATGCCGGCATGAGCGACCCGACCCCGATGAGCCCAGATGCTGCGGACGCCTCGCAGCAAGCGTCGACCGATCTCCGCGGCCTGACCGTGCTGGTTGTCGATGACAATGCGCACAACCGCGAACTTCTCGAGGCTTACTTGGAAGAGCTCGAGGTAAACGTGGTCGGCGTTGAGGATGGCGTGTCGGCCATGGCCCACGTCGAGCGGGAGCCGCCGGACCTCATCCTGCTCGACATCATGATGCCGAACATGAGCGGCTTTCAGGTGTGCGAGAAGCTGAAAGCCCACAGCGAGACCCGG
>JBCCQU010000220.1:0-4685 GCA_039208875.1 Planctomycetota bacterium | reverse complement strand
GCTCGCGGTCTCGGCGTGCGTGACGACGACGATCGGCGGTCGGGTGTCGGCGATGGATCGGAGGGCTGCGGCCATCAGGGTCTCCGCTTGGCTGCGCACAGAGACGCGGGCGCACTCCAACCGATCTTCGGCCAGATCCAGAACCGCCTCGCGCTCCGCGGCATCGACATGGTCGAGTGGGCGGTGCTCGATGGCGACCAGCCGCGCCGGGCTGCGCTCGATCCCGAGCGTCTTCGGCCGATCGTGTACGCCGTGCTCTCGCCAGACTCGACCGCGGCTGCGCGCGAGATGGGCGGGCTCAACGGCCTCGACCGCGCGCAGCGACTCGGCGAAGCGCTGCAAAAACTCGCTGAAGATCGTGCATCGGTACTCGTCAGCCTCAATCCATCGATCGCGCCGTCCGGTGGCGGCATCGATCCGATCGCATCGGTGCTCAACACGACCGGCCTGCGCGCGCGCACCGGCACGCCCATCCTCGAAGAGGGGTTCGGCTCGGGCGGCCGAGCTGTCGCGACCGACATCGCAGCGATCGCCGAGGCTTCTGAGCATCCGCTGGCCGTCGCGGTCGCGCGCTTGCCGACGCTGATGCTGTGGCCCGTGCCGCTGGACATCGAGCAAGCCGGCTCGCACGCCTGGCAGCCGATCCTGTCGCTCGATGGCCGCGAGACGCGCTGGGCCGAGGCCGAGTGGCTCAGGCTTTGGCAGACGCCCCGGCCCGCGCGCTCAGCCATGCGCGACGCGCCCGACTTCGACGAACTGCGCGACACCCGCGACGGGCCATGGGTGGTCGCAGCAGCCGGTCAGCCGCGCGAAGATGCCGAAACCGCCAATGCGTTCAACAGGTTGGTCGTGGTTGGCTCGAACGGCTGGCAGGCGAGCACGGTCGCGTTTGCCAGCGGCGAAGTCGACGGCCGCGCCGCGCTGCTGTATCCGGGCAATGCCGAACTGTTCGAGTCCGCCGTGCTGTGGCTGGCGGGCAAGGACGATCAGCTCGGGCAGAGCGCCGCAGCGCGTTCGCTGCCGCTGATCTCACCGATCGAGTCAGGCCGACTTTCGGCGATCCGCTGGCTGCTGATTGCCGGCTTGCCGTTGTTGGTGCTCGTGGTCGGCGTTGTTGTCCGCGTCGTCTGGCGATAAGTCGACAACCACAATCGGGCCGTCGAATCGCCTCGGCGGCGGCGCGGGACGCTGCCACTTCTTCTTCACCTTCGGCGACGCCGTCACACTCCGCGATGCCCACTTGCCCCGCTGCCTCGCTGCGATCTGCCTGCTTGCGGGCGCCACCCTGCTCAGATGCTCGCCGCACTCGGGGCACCGCACCACATGCTGCGGGAGGGCGGTGATGTCGTAACCGCAGTGCCCGCATTGGCCACCGATCGCGATCGGCTCGCCGCGCGGCACGCACGCCAACCCAACGCCCACCGCCACGACGAGCAGCGTGTACGGATACAGCATCATTTGCAGCGCGGGCAGCGAAACCCGGCCGTTGGTCCAGATGCTCGCCCAGTAGTGGAAGTACGCAAGCGCCGCCAGCCCGAGCAGGCCGAGCATGACGATGCCGAAGCCCGCGAGGCGACGGCGGTAGTGGTACGCCGGGAACCACACCGACAAAGCAACACCCACGAAGAACGGGATCACGCCCCGCACCCCGCGCGGTGATCGAATCCGGGATGTCGTAAACAGGTGCGGGGCATCGGTTGGGGTTTCGTCCCTATCGGAAGGAGCGATGCAGGACGCCACAGGCTATGCCGAAGGCACTATGCTTCATACCCGGTAGATTCCTGTGGGTTGTCGGCTGTCCCCGATTTCCGGACGCGGCGGGCTGCCCAGGCGACCGCGATCAGCCCCAGCGGCACCGCCAGCACCAGCTCGGCCGAGCGATTGATGACATCGCCCAGCAGCCCCGCCGACGACACCGCAGCCACGCTTTTGGACGCCCCGGCCGCGCCGAGCCACGCAGACGCCCAACCCACCGCCCACTCGCGGATGCCCAGCCCGTTGCCAGCGATCGGCACGAGCAACGCCACCTGACTCACGACCGCAAGCCCCGCAGCGTGCACCGGCTCGAGCTGCTCGCCCTGCACCGCAAACACCGCGGCGTATCGCAACGCCCACACCAGCATGTCGGCGTAACGCCACGCGGCTGCCCACGCCAGCCAGGGCCAGCGCGCGCCCGTTGTCAGCCGCCGACCAACAAACGCGACCGATACCGCAAGCGCCACCGGCACCGCCAGCACCCAGAGCCCGGCTGTTGGTATCGCAATCGCAGCCACGGCCAGCATCGCGAGGCCGACGATCGATAGCACGATCGATTCGACGATGACGCGGGCCGAGTCGGTCACGCGGATGCCATTGACGCGCTTGTGATACGCGACGCGTCCGACGAGGCCGGGCCGGAGCGGCAAGTAGTTGAGCAAGCGGGCCGCGGTGATAAGGCCGATCATCTCGCCGAAGCCGACACGGCCGTAACGCCGCGTGAGCGCATGAAACGTGCCGGCCGTGGCGAGCACATTGAGCAGCGGCAATACCAGCACCGCTGTGATGAGCCATGGCGACGCGGACCGGATGGCAGACCATGAATCGCTGAGATCACGCTCGGGCGAAGCGAGGAGCCAAACCGCGCCGCCGAGCAGCAGCAAGCCGAGCACAAGCCCGGCCACGCTCCGCCAACGCTTCCCGCTTTGCTCCGGACTCGCGGGCTTCGCGGTCACCGCACCGAGCCATCGGCACCGAGCAGCAGCGGCGGGCGCACAAGGCCGCGGAACGTCGAGTCGACCGTCGCGTAACCGGTTGGGTTCTCGAGCGACCAGCGCGACTGCATAACGCCGACGATGACGTCGAGCTCGGCATCATCAGCCTCGGACCATCGCGACAGCAGATCGTCGTCGGCCGAGCGCACACGCGTGAGCAGAACCAACGGCGCAAGCTTCGGATCGGTCTCGGCACGGATGACATCGTCGAGCGGCTCCATGCCCGGAGCCATGCCGGCGTGCGGCAGCACCGCGGCCAGCATCGCGCGCTCTTCGAGACCGAGCGTTGGGTATCGATCGGCTGCTGCCCGCGCGATCTCCTCCACCTCGGCAAGCGTCAGCCGCTCGTTCGAGCGTGAAGCCTCGATGATGCGCGCACGCACCGCGGCTGTCACGATCGGGAAGTCCGCAGCCGGCCGTTCTCGGAGAGCTGTTGCGAGATCCGCGGGCGGCGCTGAGGCAAGCGGAAGCTGCTCCCAGATCGCGGTGGTTGTCACGCTTTTGAGCCCCAGCGGATGCTGCTGCAGCCGGCCGGCGCTGGTCACCGCGAACCCCTGAAAGATCGACCAGTTCGCTCGGACCGATCGCCCGATGCCGGTGCGGAGTGTCATGCCGGTGACGCCCGGTGCGGCATCGACGACGATCTCGATGGACTCGCCCGGCGTGAGACGCAGCCGACGATCGAGACGGATCGGAGCGGGACGCGGCAGATCGAGATCGGTGCGCGCGCCGATGCGGACACGCGGCACAGCCAGCAGCGTTGATTCAAGCGGCATGCTGTCGCCGAGTGCGAGCGGCACCGGCGCGTTGTTCGTGAGCCGAAGCTTGAGCTTGGCTCGACCGAGCGGGCCGAGCGATGGCTCGACAACGTCGGCCTCGAACGCCTGATGCGACGACGGCTCGGTTGCCATCTTGTCGAGCCAGAACGGGATGCGACGCGAAAGCGCAACGACTTCGGCGTTGGTCGCGGCCCGCAGCGGATCCTCGCCGGTTTCATTGATCATCAGCGTCCGCGCGTACACACCCTCTGCAGTGAGCGGTGCCCGACGGGCAAGGTCAGCGAGCCTCGCCCGTGCATCGTCGACGCGGCCCAGGCCACGCAGTGCCGTTGCGGCGCCGATGTCGGCGATGAGCTGAGTGTCGCGGACGCTGTCGAACATTTCGAGCGCTTCATCGAAGCGTCCCTCGCCGCTCGCGATCTGCGCCTTCATGGCAACGATGGCTGGATAGTCCGGCCCGAGCACCGGCTCGACGACCGGCAACTGCTGCCGCAGAATATCTGGCGACGTGCTGCCCCAAGCTTGGAAGGCCAGCGTCTGGGCTGCGCGCTCAGCGACGAGGTAATCCATCTGCTCGGCCGTTGCACCGGGCGGCCAGTTCCGCTGGTCCTCCATCTGTTCGCTGAAGAGACGGATGCCCTTGAACAGGTCCGAACCGCTCGCGATGACCGTTTCGATATCGCCCGAGATGATCGCAGCACCGAGCCTCACACGCTCGTAACCGGGATCAAGCAGCACCTCGTCGGGCTTGGGGTACAAATCGAGATTTTCCAGGTTTTCCTGAGCTTGCTCGCGAAGTGCGACAGCCCGCGCACGCTGACCATCGAGTTGCGATTGCATCTGCTCGAGCACAGCTTCGGGGCCGTTCTGATACCACTCGATCACGAGCGCCCGCTCAATCAGCGACTGCGAGCGAGTGCCTTCACGCAGCGGCGTGAGGATCCAACCCAGGTTGAAAAAGCGGGACGCATCGAGCGGCGAGCCGGCGATGATCAGCTCCTCAGCGATCGCCAGATGTGTCGCCGGTCGCATCGGATCGGCGTAGAGCAGATACGTCAGGAACTCCATCCGACGGACCGGATCTGGATCATCCATGCCGAAGTCGGACCAGATGAGCGACGCAGCGTCGCGATTTGTCGCGTCGAGCCGGAGCGAG
>JBCCQU010000219.1:0-4755 GCA_039208875.1 Planctomycetota bacterium | reverse complement strand
TCGACGAGTTCGTCTCGAAGCAGCTCGCCTACGGCATCAATCTGCGCCAGATCGATCACACGCTGCACGCGGCCTGCATCATCGATCGCACCGTCGGCACCGGTCACGTTGTGATTTTGCTCGTCGATGATTCAGGCCGCGTGCAGCGTGTGATCGATCTGGCGCAGATTGATGCCGTAGGCGAGCTGCTTCGAGACGAACTCGTCGAAGTCGCGAGCGATCTGCGCGGCGATGGCTAGCCGGCCTCAGCCCGCGGGTGCGCACCGTCGTAGGCGTCGCGCAATCGTTGTGCTGACAGATGCGTGTACACCTGCGTTGTGCTGAGCGACTGGTGGCCAAGCAATTCTTGCACGCTGCGCAGGTCGGCGCCGTTGTCCAGCAGGTGCGTCGCGAAGCTGTGCCGCAGCGTGTGCGGGCTGATCGACGGATCGAGCCCGACCGACCGCAGGTACTTGTCCAGCTTTCGGCGCACAGACCGCGAGCTGAGCCGCCCGCCGTGCTTGTTCACGAACAGCGGCCGCGGCCCCGCCGTGGCGCGAGCCTCAGCAAACTTGGGATCGCTGTCGAGCAATTCGAGGTAGCGGCTGATCGCGTTGAGCGCGTGGCTGCCGAGCGGCACGATCCGCTCCTTCTTGCCCTTGCCGCGCACCTTGAGTGCTTCGCCGGTCACATCGAGGTCGGCGGTGTCGAGATCGACAAGCTCGCTCACTCGGAGGCCGGTGGAGTACAGCGTCTCGAGCATCGCACGATCGCGCCGGCCCAGCACGTCCTTATCGCTCGGCGCGATGAGCAGTTGCTCGACCTGGTCGACCGTGATGGCCTTGGGCAGCCGCTTGCTCTGCCGCGGCGTGCGAATGCTCGTCATCGGGCTCGCTTGCACGAAGCCGCGACGCTCGGCCCACTTGTAGAACGAGCGCAGCGTGGCGATCTTTCTCGCGACGGTTGCCGGCGAGTAGTTCTGATCGGCGAGGTACGCGAGGAAGCCGCGGATCACATCGCCATCGGCGCTGCGGATGACGCTGGTCAGCGAGCCGTTGGCAGCGCTGGGTGTCGATGCGTCCATTGCCGACTGCTCCGTCGCCGCGTCTGGCTCGATGTTGCGTTCGTCAGCGAGGAACTCGCAGAACTGGCGGAGGTCGGCGCCGTAGCAGCGCGCGGTATACGGGCTGAAGTGCCGCTCGTCGGTGAGGTAGCCCGCGAAGGCTTCAGTGATTGGCAGGACGGGCATGGCCGGGCCTCCTCGTGTCTGCGGATCGCGGTCCGCGGGCGGCGTCATTGCGTGTTGCGGAGAGCTCATCGGTGCCTCCGCGATCGCGTCATAGCGGCGTTATCGGCGGCATCGATCGGCGACTTCGGTCCGATCCCGACGAACAGATACGACAATGCCGCGAGTGTCGCGGTTGCCGTCGATCGTTCGGCTGTCGTTCGAAGTCTTGCCATCTCGACGGGCTCTTTCAGCCCGCCGACTCGCGTCGCACAGGCCCCTATGGATTCTCAACAGACGCGACCGTGCTCGGCGGCGTCTCACGTTCAAGCAGGCGACGCACCGTGTACTGCGTCGCGAATTCGGTGAACAGCGGCATGCTCGCGGTGTACTTCCGCCAGGCCAACGCGTCGGTCGGGTCGTGTCTGCCGACCGCATAGCTGCGTACCGCAGCCAGGACCGCGTGGTTCTGTGCATCGAGATGAGCACTCACCACCGAGGTCGGCCTCGTCGCAAATGTCGTCGGCTGCACGAGCGATGGATCGACCGGTGCTCGGACGAGTCGTCGCGGGTCGAAGCTGTCGTCAGCGAGTCGAGTATCGCGGCGCTGCAAGGCGAGCGTGAGCCCGAAGACCGGCGGGTCGTACGGGTTGTATGCCGTGATGGAAGGCACGACGACCGCATCAACACCCATCGCCTCGGCAAGCATCCGGATGTCAGCCGGCGACAGGCTTGGCGTCGGGCCGAGGTCGAGGGCTGCCATCGACTGCAGCGTGCGGTTCATCGACAATGCCGAAAGCCCCTGCACCTGCTGGATCGACGCGACGATCGCATCGCCAACGCTCAGCGGATCGACAGCCGTCGTGCCGGATTCGTTCAAGGGCGGCAGAACCGCCCATAGCTCATCGGGTGCCGCCGGGTCGGCCTGTTGCGTCGGCGAGGTCAGCGTGTGCGGGCGATAGAGGTCATCGCGCGGCGACGACATGCAGCCGCCGAAGCCAAGCGACAGGACAGCTACCGCAGCAACGGCAGCAACGAACTTCAAAAAAAGCATGCACTGTTCGGTTGTCATGGCATCCTGCCTGATTGGGAGCTGCGGATTCCACCGGGTGCTCGCAAAGCACGGGCCGACTGCGAAGCCGGCCCGCGTTCAGTCTTGGCTTATCGGCACGTGCCCGTCCGCAACAACAGCAGCGGACAAATCGGCACTATTCGCCCGTCGGGACGTTGGCTGTGACGTTCCGCGTCGGTGCCTGCGGCTGAACATCCGCAGCCGTTGCGGTCTGCGTGTTCACGCTCGGCGCGGGCACCGAGTTCTGTGCATAGGTGTTGGGGTTGGCGGCAGTGCCGGTGGCTGCGAGCAGAGCCGGCCCCGCGTCAAACGCCCAGATGTTCTCTTGGCCGTCGCGAGCCGACACGAAGTAAATTCGCTCATCTGCACCCCACACGGGCATGAGGTCGCGAGCGCCGCCAGCCGTCAGGTTCACCAGGCCGGTGCCATCGACACCGACCATCCACAGATCAGCGGTCTCCGGGTTTGTCGTGAGCGTCTGGTTCCAGTTCTCGGGATTGTCGATGCTGGCGAACACAACGCGTGAGCCGTCTGGGCTCCATGTCGGGTTGATGAACGCAGCGTCTGGGTTGTCTGCGAGCTGCGTCGGGCTCCCGGCCTGGCCGATCGAGTAGTCGATGGTCCAGATGCCGAAGCCGAAGTCGTCCCGCTCCCGCGACCGCTGGAACAGGATGCGATCAGCTCCAGCGAGGCCGGTGCCGGCCTGCGGGCACCACTCCGGGAACAAGCCATAGCCGATGAAGTGGCTGACGTTGGGGCTCTGCACGTTGACGACCCAAAGCTCCCACCTTCCCGACATCTGGCCGAGTCGGCAGAACACCAGCTCGGAGCCGTCCGGCGACCACGACGGGTGCAGCTCGTGGCCGACGTCGGTCGAAATCTGCACAGCCTTGCCGCCAGCCGTGGGCATCACGTAGATGTCCCAGTTGCCGGAGCGATTGGACGCGAACGCGATGCGGTTGCCGTCGGGGCTGATCGCCGGCATGACGTCCTGCCCCGGATCGTTGGTGATCTGCGTGATCACGTTGGCGTCGTTCGACTTGATGTAGATGTCAGCGGTGGGGCGGTGCTGCGTGCTGGCAAACACCATGAACGAGCCATCCGGCGAAACGTCGGGGTCGAAGTCGGCACCGACTGTGGCGAACGTGATCTGGCTGAAGCCGCCTGCTGCGGTCTGCTCGGCTTCGGACTCGCGGCCGTCATCGAGTCCGAGATCACCAAACACGCTGATGATCGAGCCGGGATTCTCCTCGCGACTGTTGGCGTTGGTCGTCGGCTCGTCATCGAGCGGGATCACCGGCCGTGCGGTCGGCTCGTTTCCGGTCACGTCGCGGATCGGGAACAGCTCGTCGCCGTTCTGGGCGGCTGCACCAGTGGTGAGCAGGCCGGAGGTCAAAAGCAACACAGCGGGCAGAACTTCACGGCGGGTCGGCGTCAGCATCGGTCGGTCTCCAGCCAGGGCGCGAATGGCAGCCCCTGCATCGCTCGCATCGGCTCCAGCCGGTCAGCGAGCGCGATCGTGTTTTCTCGGCCGGGGCTCCGCCCGCCACGCAGTTATCGGGCGATGCAGCTCGCAGTCTTCACGCTGCATCACCTGCGCAGCCCGCGCACGCCATCGAGCATGCACAGACCGAACCGGGTATCGGAACTTGCGCTCCGCGGCATCACGCCGGTCGTCGCGATAACCGCAGATTCGTTGCCAACGACCACGCTGGCCGAGATCGCGCAAGAACAACGCCCCGAAACAAGCCGGGGCGTCTGGTCATTGCGTCGAGATGTCGAAGGCAGTCTTTAGACGTCGGCAGCCGCGCCGATGATCGCTCGCGTATCCGCCGGCCGCGACCAACGCGCCTCGCGACCCCGCGGCTTTGATGCAGCGTCGAGGTGCGCTAGATATGTCGCAAGGTCGACATCGTCGAACGCTGCAAGGAACGACGCGGTCGCTGTGGTGTTGATGCTCACGATGCGATCGATCAACTGCGATCGGCTCATCAGCACTTCGCTCTCGTCCGCAGCCTCCGGCTTGGCAACTTCAACGCTCGCGGGCTCGACCACGTCGAGGCTCTCAGCACTTTCGGCCTCGTACTCTGCGTCGTCGAAGCACGCCTTGTCGGCAACCTCGAATGCTTCGCTATGCGACAGATTGCTCGGCGACAGAAGATCCGCGAACGTCCGCTGGTCGGGGCATGTCTCTGCGATAATCACGGCTCGATTCTCCCATTCCGCTGAAGTCGCCCGGCTCATCGCCCGGGCCCTCTCGTATCGGCCGGGCCCGCTGCGCAGCCTCAGCGTGTAATCAGCGCGGACCCTGCACCGCCGGCGCAATCTCTGCGCCCCGAACGTCATCCGACCGCCGCGCTCTCGCGTCCGCCGCAGTTGCCGAAATGTCTCCCTTTGCTACCTTGTCGGTCCGGATCGCGCCGGCAGCCTCGCCGACCCGATCGACGGGACCGGGAGAACGCGCGTGGACCCACTCGAC
>JBCCQU010000218.1:0-4771 GCA_039208875.1 Planctomycetota bacterium | reverse complement strand
GTCGCCGCATGATGTGTGGCGTCTGGTCGCGAAGATCGCCAAGTGAAGCATCGAGTCGGCATGGGTCGGCGTACGCTGTGCGCATGAAGACCGCGACGCCCGCGCAGACGCTGCTCACGCTTACCGATGGCCTCATCGACTACGCCGGCCTCTTCCCGCCCGCCAAGCTCGGCATGCACGAGGCCGCGACGAACTACACGCGATACCTCATGGGCGTCGAGCGCAAGATGCTCGGCCGATTTATCTGCACAGCCTCGCGGCTGGAGGAACTCACCGAGCACGCATCGATCCTGATGCCCGGCGACGCCGGCACGAGCGGCTATCGCGAGATGGCCGACGTGAGCGAACCGTGGCGCATCAGCGTTGTTGCCGATTTGCCGCTGACCGAATGCCTCGACGCGATCGACGCCTTCAACAAGCGACACTCCGATGACGCGAACGGCCAGGCCAAGGCCGACGCCATCGAGCTGAAAGCCGACTCTGCCGAAGCGATCGACGACGCGCTGGAAGAACTGCCCGAGGACATCCTGCCGTACTTCGAGCTGCCGATCGATCGCGATGTGCGAGGCCTCGTTGCAGCACTCGCCGGCGACAACGCACGCGCCAAGATCCGCTGCGGCGGCGTCACGCCCGATGCCATCCCGCCAGCCGAGCAGGTCGCAGCCTTCATCCATGCGTGCGCGCTCGGCGGCGTCGCGTTCAAAGCCACCGCGGGGCTGCACCATCCTGTGCGCGCAGAATGGCCGTTGACGTACGAGAACGATGCGCCGAAGGCCACGATGCACGGCTTCGTCAATGTCTTCATCGCAGCAGCGATGGTGCATCGGAGCAGCCTTGATCTTGAGCGCACGATCGAGGTGTTGCACGAAGAAGATGCAGCGGCGTTCAGCTTCGAGTCCGACCGCGTGGTGTGGTCGCCAAAGTCTGGCGATGCGGTCGAGGTCTCGCTGATCGACCTCTCAAGCAGCCGCGAGAAGCTGGCCACGAGCTACGGCTCGTGCTCGTTCGCCGAGCCGATCCGCGACCTGAAACAACTGGGCTGGCTATGAGTCGGCTAAGGCAGCATACGAAGTTCAACCAAGGACCAACACATGCCCTACGACATCGATGAGACGCACGACCCGGAGCTGGAGAGCTGGGTCGAGAGCGCCAATGACCGCGAGACCGACTTTCCGATTCAGAACTTACCGTTCTTCATCGCACAAATCCCCGGCTACGACCAAGTGCTCGCCACGCGTATCGGCGATCGTGTCGTCAACATCGCGAAGGTCGCTGCGCACTACTTCGGTGATTCGCCAGCTTTGCAGGATCTCGTTGGCCCCACATCGGTCGCCCTCTACGACCTGTGTGCGTTCATGACCGAACAGCGTCGCGAACTCCGCCAACGGCTCATTGCGCTGCTGCGGAGCGATGCCGCCCCGTTTGAAGAAGTCGACGAGGATTACAAGTTCATGTACCAGGTCGACGAGGTCACGCCCGTCGGCTGGGACATCGGCGACTACACCGACTTCTACGCCTCGGTGCATCACGCTACCAACGTCGGCAGCATGTTTCGGCCTGATAACCCGCTGCTGCCCAACTACAAGCATGTGCCGATCGGTTACCACGGCCGGGCGTCCAGCGTGGTGGCGTCGGGCATGGAAGTTCGACGCCCGGTCGGCCAGCAAGCACCGGGCGACGGTGAGACCCAACCCACCTTTGGCCCGTGCAAGCTGCTCGATTACGAGATGGAGCTCGGCTTCATCGTCGGCCGAGGCAACGAGCTCGGCGAGCCGATCGACATCAACGACGCGGAGGACCATCTGCTCGGCATGTGCATCCTCAACGATTGGTCAGCCCGCGACCTGCAGAAGTGGGAGTATCAGCCGCTCGGCCCGTTCCTCGCCAAGAGCTTTGCGTCGACGATCTCACCATACATCGTGACGATGGAAGCCCTCGCCCCGTTCCGCTGCGCCCCCGAGCGTGCAGCCGGCGATCCCGAGCCCTTGCCATATCTGCAGAGCGAATACAACCGCAGCCACGGCGCGATCGATATTCAGTGCGAAGTTTTCCTCGCGTCGGCCAAGATGCGCGAGCAGGGCCTCGACCCCATCAAGCTCAGCAGAGGCAACTTCCGTCACATGTACTGGACCGTCGCGCAGATGCTCACGCACCACGCCAGCAACGGATGCAACATGCAGCCCGGCGACCTGCTCGGCAGCGGCACGATCTCGGGCACCACGCGCGACAGCCGCGGCAGCCTGCTCGAACTCACGTGGGACGGCGATCCGTTCGCCGAGCCGCCGGTGGTGGTGCCGGGCACAAGCCGCACACCGCTGAAGCTGCCCACCGGTGAAGAGCGGAAGTTCCTCGCCGACGGCGACGAGGTCATCATGAAAGCGTTCTGCCAGCGCGACGGCTATCGGCGTATCGGCTTCGGCGAATGCCGCGGCATCGTGACGCCGGCGCACTAGCGGCCGAAGCAGCGTGCGAGGCTCAGGCAGGTTCGGATGGCGGTGTCCGCGGGCCTTGTCGGCGAGCCCGCTGCCGCGGGTCGATCCAATGACGCAGGATGCAAATAACGCCCCAGAAGAACAGGCTCGCGAAGATCCCGACAACGAAGCCGGTCCATGTCGCGCGGTCCGCCAGTTGGTGAAGGACCTGACCCCGCGGCTGACTGAACTTGCTGCCGTACACGGCGGCTGATTCATCGAAGCTCGCAACATCGACGCCGTCGGCCGTGAGCATGCGGATGGTCTGTTCTGCACCCACCGCGTTCGCAACGCTCATCTGGTCCATGACCACAAATGCGATGAAGAGCATCAGCAGGCAGGCAAACAGGGATATGGTGTCCGTCACCCAGTTGTGCCGTGATTGTGATGCGTCCGCCATGTGCCGCTCCTTGCCGAGATAACTACGGCTGCTGTTCGAGTGAGTTCCTCCGTTGATGCATGTGAGGGAACGACCGGCGCTTTGCGGCCACGCGGATGATCACAAACACGGCTGCACTCGTAACGACGCCGACCGACAAGCACAGCGCAAGGTAGCCGGGGAGCTTGCGTTCGAGGACAGCGCTTACCAGTTCGGTCAACGCTTGCCGTCGCAACTCAGGGTCATCGGGCAAAGGGATTGTTGCGAGCTGGTCGCGGATGGCCATCGTTGTGCTGCCGATGGCGATCGTGGCGAGAATCGCAAAGCTGATCCATGCGAAGATGGCAATCAGCGGGATCGCGATGAAGAGAATCGTTGTGCGAGTGCTGTCGCCGGGTGGGGCTTGCGGTCGCGTGCTCATCGTCACCCCGGCGATAGCTAGCGTTGCGCGCTCAGTCGCGGTCTTCGAGCACAGCAACATCATCATCGTGCAGCTTGCCCTCGAGCTGCGTGATGTTGCGATCGAGCACCTCAATCATCCGCTTGGTCGCAGCGATCGCGTTATCGATGCTGCTCGCGCCGGTGACCTGCTTCACGCGGTCGGGCAGCTTCATCTCGCTGAGCGTCGCCTCGCTGGTGCGCTTCGCCTCGATGAGCCCCGACAACAACGACTCCGCACGCGCCTTGGCGTTGCTCGTGTCGCTGAGGATGTGCCGGGGTGTGCTCGTCATGCGTTGGTGTCGGCTGTGGAGATCCGACTTGCTTGCGTCCAGTGTTTCCACTGTTTCGCGGGCCGTCAAGTTGCACGTTTGCGAGAACGCAATGCCGGTAACGCGAGGCTCAGCCCGCAAGGCGTACCGGCGTCGCAGCGTCCGGATTTTCGGTCGTCGTGCGAGATTCGGGAAGCGTTGGGATCCATCGGCGGAGCTCAGCCAGCACCTGCGTCCGTTCAGCCCGCGGGCCGAGCGACGTGAGCGATTCGATCATCGCGTCGCTCGCGTGCACAGCTTCGTTCGTTGCGAATCGCCAACCGAAGATGCCAGCGTGGCTCGTCGGCTTGAGGTTCTCCGCCGCGTATGCGAGCTCTTCGTGCAGCTTCTCGCCGGGCCGAGCGCCTGTGCTCACGATCTCTGCGCAGCCGATCGGTAGCTCGCGGCCGTCGCGGTCGCGGATCGGCTCCAGCCCGTGCGCACGCACGAAGCGTTCAGCAAGTTGCATGATGTTCACCGGCTCACCCATGTCGAGCACGAAGACGCCGGCCGCGTCGGCATCGATGCCGATCGGCGCGATGGCTGCTGCTTGCACAACGAGCGATGCCGCTT
This sequence comes from Planctomycetota bacterium, assembly GCA_039208875.1. Classification (GTDB taxonomy): domain Bacteria; phylum Planctomycetota; class Phycisphaerae; order Phycisphaerales; family UBA1924; genus JBCCQU01. Next base: position 599 of record JBCCQU010000218.1, on the reverse strand, counting down.
CGGCGATCGTCATGAAGTACCGCGTCATGCGCTCATCGGTGACGGTGATCGGGCCGCCGTCCGCGAGCTGCGCCGACCAGATCGGCAGTACGCTGCACGCCGAGCCGAGCACGTTGCCGAAGCGCACCATGCTGAACGACGTCGGCTCACGATCGCTCGGCGTGATCAGCCGCTCGTCACGCAACTGGCTGTGCAGCGATTGCGTGTAAAGCTCAGCCAGCCGCTTCGTCGCGCCCATCACACTCGATGGATTCACCGCTTTGTCCGACGAGATCAGCACGAACCGCTCGACACCGAATTCTGCAGCCGCGTCGGCGATCGCCTTTGTGCCGAACACGTTGTTCGTCACCGCGTGCCACGGATGCTCCTCCATGAGCGGCACATGCTTGTGCGCCGCAGCGTGAAACACCACGTGCGGCTTGGTCTGACTGATGATCTCCCGCGTGCCTTCCGCATCGGCCACGTCGTGCAACGCTGCGCGCACGGTTACATGCGGGTACCGCTCGCGCAACTGCCGATCGATCTCGAACAGTGCGTTCTCCGCCCGGTCCATCACGATCAGTTCGCTCGGCTCGAACGCTGCGCACACGCGTGCAAGC
>JBCCQU010000217.1:0-4788 GCA_039208875.1 Planctomycetota bacterium | reverse complement strand
GAGTTCGTCGCGGGCGAAGCGAGTGGCTGCGGAAATGTCGAACCCCGACGCGAAGTTGGCTGACGCTGTGTTCGTGGTCGTTGCGAAGGGTTGCGAAAGCCCAGTTTCCGCGACGTCTGTTACATCGGTCGCGGGCCCGGCGTCAGACTTGTAGTCGAGCGTCAGCGGCGAGCCGGTGCGTGGCGGCTTTGGCGTTGGCGGCAGGAACAGTTGGAGCGACGAGCTCTGAGTGTCGCTGGAGCGAGGCGGCTGAAGCTGTTCGGGCTCATCATCTGCAACGACAGCCGCGGCAAGACTGAGAACTGAGATGGCGGCGGTCACCAATGCCATGAACGGCTCGTGCCAATATTACGGCTTTGGTTGACGGCGGGTGCCAGGCGATGCGATGTCAGGTCGCGTTGGATTCCGCATCGACGTCGATGACATCGTCGAGCGAGGACAAACCGGCACGGATCGCGATGCGAGCGAGCTCGACACGGTTGGACACGCCGAGCTTGTTGCCGAGGCTGACGCGATGCCATTCGACGGTCTTGGCGCTGCGGTGCAGCACCTTGGCGACCTGGGCTGTGGAAAGGCCCATGCCGATCAGCGAGAGGACTTCCATCTCTCGTGGCGTGAGCGATGACAGCTTGCCTCGGTCGTTGTTCTTCGCCTCCGCAGCGGCGCCCGCGGCTTGCTCCTTCGCGTCATCGGATGCGGCACCGGCCTTGGCGGGTGACGAGGGGGCCTGTCGACAGACCATGAGCGCACATTGCCGGCCGGATTCGTCGGCAGGCATCGGACGAAAGGTTGTGCGCACGCGCTGGCCGCGGACCATGCCGTCGATCGCGACGGAGCGTTGCGAGGCGAGGACATCACGCAGATAGACAAGACGCTCCTGCGCAAGCGCGGGCGCAAAGACGTCGTGGATGGTGCGTGGTGCGGGCTGGCCGGGCTCGCCGCTTCCGAGAAGAGCTGCGTTTGCCCAGCGAATGGTGCCGAGTTCATCGATCACCGCGACCTGGCAGCCGGCGTCGTCGGAGAGGGCAGCCCACGCAATCGGGTCCATTCCCGGGAAGTGCGGCGGGTCGGTTGGGTGTGAGGCGTCGTTCATGGGTTGCGCCGTGCTGCTGTGCATAAGAGGTGGTCTTTCGTCTCGGTCTCTAGGCTCTCACAGCTGTTTCGGCATTCGGAACCAGCGGGTTCCACCAAATCGCATGCCCGGGGTTAGCTCGGTCTGTTTTGCACGTGGTTCGCTCGTCATAGTCTGCATGTCCTGCACAGGCAAACTGTTACGAAGACTGTGTCTCTGGGCGAGCGGTGGAGGTGAATGGTTGATGTCTTCGGGTGGACTTGGTCCGGTTGTTGCGACCGCGGTCGTTGCGATGGGCGGTGGCGTGGGTGCTGCCGTCCGATATTGGATCGCGAGAGTTGTCCCAGCCATGACCGATGGCCATGGGATGCCATGGGCGACGCTCATCGTCAACACGGCGGGCTCAGCCGCGATTGGCGTCGCTTTACACTTTGCGGCGTCGGCGGAGCGGGGGGGACACGAATCCTCAGAATTTCTGCGCCTCTTGCTGGTAACCGGACTGCTCGGCGGGCTGACGACTTTTTCGGCGTTGAGCGGCGAAATCGTCGAATTGGTGCGGCACGAGCGAGTCGGGGCGGCGATCTTCGTCGCGGGGCTGAATCTAGGGCTCGGTGTGGGCGTGTGCGGATTGGCGTATTGGATCAGCGGCGTGATCACCCGCGCGATCGGCTGAGCTATGCCGGCTGAGCTACATCGGCAGGTCGTCGGGCTCGCGTTCGGCAGCATCGCGAAAGGCCTGCAGCAGTCCGTCGTCGAAGTGCTCTTGCCACGCTCCGGCAATTCCGCTGCGCGCGAGCGAGGTCGGATCTGCATCGCCGCGGTCTCGGCCGGTGACCGCCCGGAAGCTGTGTGCTTCGGTGGCGCGATGTGCGGACGCCTCGGGTTGGCTCACTCCGAGCACTCGAAAGAGGTTTGCGAGATAATCGGCGGCGTTTTCGAGCAGTGATTCGTAGCTGAGGGTGATGCAGCGCGAGCCGAACAGTTGCGAAGCTCGCTCGCCGCCGCGCGTGGCCTCGCTCCAACGCTTCGCGATGAAGCGGACGAAGTCGGGCGTGAGCAGTGGGATTTCGATGCCGGGATCGCCCTCGATGTGCGCGCGGTAGCGAGCCTCGGCCTCATCGAGTGTGCCGAAGTGCAGGCCCAGGTTGCGTTGAGCGAGTTGCTTGTACGCGGACGAAACCACGACGTCACGGCCATCGCGGCAAAGGGGCACGACGACTGCATCGGGAAAGAGACGGTGGACGGCTTCGATGTTGGCAGCGGTGTGGTACGGGGTGCGATCGCCGAGGACGCGAGCTGTCGGCTTGGGGTTCCATCGTTGTTTGATGATGGCTTCGACCATGCCGCGCCGGGCCGCGGCCTCGAGATCGGAACGCGAGATGTCGCCGAAGAAAGTGGCGGTCGTGGATGTCGTACGCCAGTGTTCGAACGCGTCGGCATCGAGCCACGACTCGGGAGATGCGGTATCGCTGATGGTGCGGAAGATCGCTGCTTCGCCGAGGACAGCGATTTCGTGATGGCTGTCGAGCATGTTGCCGACCCATGTGGTGCCGGAGCGGTTGGGGCCGGTGATGAACAGATACCGCGTCACGCTTGGTCGGATTTTGGTTCGTCGGGGTTTGGTTCGTCGGCGTTTGGCTCATCGGACTTTGGTTCGTCGCTGCGGTTATTGAGCCAGGCGATGAAGCCTCGGGCGTTGAGCGCGAGGAAGACGACGTTGGCGAAGATCGCCGGGCCGGACTCGACCAGGAAATTGAATGCAATCCACGAGATGGCTGAGAGCATGGCCCAGATCCAGCCGTCGGCGTGCTTGGATCCGAGTCGCCAGGCGCTGAGCATGGTGAAGATCATGGCGGCCCAGTCGACGCCGTAGTAGTTGGTCAGCCAGTCGTGCCACTGTGAGGGTTCTTGCATGGTGTTGGTTGCTCCGGGCGGGATGTGCCGCTGTGGTGGTAGTCTGCCGAAATGAACGACGCAGCGTTGGATCGGCTTGGTTCACGGATTCACGACGTTCCGGACTTTCCGAAGCCGGGCATCGTGTTCAAGGATTTCACGCCGCTGCTTGCGGATCCATCGGCGCTCGCGCTCGCGGTCGAGCTGATGGCGAATCCGTATCGCGGCGGCGGGGTTGATTTCGTCGTCGGTGCGGAGTCTCGCGGTTTTATCTTTGGCACGGCGATCGCTCAGTCGCTGTCGGCGGGCTTTGTGCCGGTGAGGAAGCCCGGCAAGCTGCCGCGGGCGGTGCTAGCGCGGGAGTACGACCTCGAATACGGGACAGATCGGCTGGAGATGCACGCTGATGCGGTGACGGCCGGCAGCCGCGTGTTGCTGGTCGATGACTTGCTGGCGACGGGCGGCACGCTGCGCGCATGCGGCGAGCTGTTGCACGAGATCGGTGCGGAAATCGTCGGCCTGACGGTGCTGATTGAATTGCAAGCGCTCGCCGGGCGCGCGAAGGTGTCGGACTTTGGCGAAGTTCACGCTGTGTTGAAATACTAAAAACGAGCGAAGGGATTTCGGATGCGGTTTATCGCGATGATGGTTGTGACGGGGCTCGGGCTGGTGTTTGTCGGGTCTGGGGAAAAGGCTGCGGACATCGGCGATGCGTCGGCGGAGGCTGTGGAGCCGGCTGCGATGGTGATGGAAGGTTGGCAGTATCTATCGCTCGAGCATGACGGCGAGACGTATCCGTACGCCGTGTATCGGCCGCGTGGCCTCTCGCAGGATGCCGAGGCGCCGGCGATTCTGTTCTTGCACGGGCGGGGCGAGTGCGGGACGAACGGTTCGCTGATGCTCGCGCAGGGCTTGCCGTTGTCGGTGCTGCGGAACCCGGAGCCTTGGCCCGCGGTGATGGTGGTGCCGCAGAAGCCGGACTTTGATTTGCAGTGGAGTGAGTACGCCGAGCCGGTGATGAAGATGCTGGATCTGGCGATCGATGCGCACAACGTAGATGGGTCACGCGTGACGCTGACCGGGCTGAGCCAGGGTGGCCACGGCGCGATGATCATCGGCGCTCGGCACGCGGATCGTTTCGCGAAGGTGGCTCCGGTCTGCGGCTATGCGGCGTGGCTGAGCAACGAAGACGGTCGCACCTGGAACAACGACGCGGACAGCGCGCTCGCGCAGGAGATCATCGAAGGCCTGCGGGATACGCCGACGTGGTTCTTCCACGGCGAGGAGGACACCGTGGTGCCGCCGGAGCAATCGGTGATCGTTCACGAGGCGTTGAAGGCAGCGGGTGCGGAGACGCGGCTGACGCTTTACCCGGACGTCGGGCACGGCGCGTGGGGGCCCGCGTATTCCGATCCGGAGCTCGCGGCTTGGCTGGTGATCGAGGCCGACGAATAGCTGCTAGTTGACGTCGAGCTCGCGGACGCCGCGGCGCTTGCGGACGAGCTCCACGTTGTCGCGGATCTGATCTCGCAGGTCTTGCGGCCCCTTGATGCTCGGGATTTCCATCCGCGGCATGGTTGTGTCGGACGACAGCACAACGACGGTGCCGAGGCCGAGGATGCGCTGGACGAAGGAGCGGGTGAGCTCGGTGTCTTTGATGCGATAGAGCTCGATCTCTTCGAGGCTTTTGCTGAAGACGCCCTGCTCGAGCTGCAGACGTTGGCTCGAGAGATTGAACTTTGTGTTGGCGGTTTTGAGGATCTGCCACACGGCCCACGGGATCGGGATGATGAGAACGCAGAGGGCGAACCACCAGAAGTTCG
>JBCCQU010000216.1:0-4855 GCA_039208875.1 Planctomycetota bacterium | reverse complement strand
GCGCCGGCCGTAGAACGTGCGGAAGAAGCCGCCCTCGGTATCGATCTCGTCGCTAGGGTCGTGCACGCCGCTCTCGGTCAGCACTGCCCAGACGAACGGCTTGAACGTCGAGCCCGGCTCGTACACCTCTTCCACACAGCGGTTTCGGCCCAGTGCCGGATGTACCAAACGACCGGGATCCGGAGCGAGCGTGCGGAAGCGCACAGAGCGGTCGGGCTTGTATCGGCCGTCCGGCCCGAGCGGAGCGGTGGGGAGGCCTTCGACCTCGGCCGGCACGCCCGAGCCGTCCTCAGCCATCCACGGAAACGCGGACAAGCCCGGCACCTCGCGGCGATGATCGACCATCGCCAGCACCTCGCCGGTGAGCGGATCGAGCAGCACAGCCCGGCCGCCGGCAGCGTCCATGTCTTCAACGCCGCGCTCGAGTTCTTCGCGGACGATCCGTTGCATTTCCAGATCGATCGAAAGCCGACGCGGCTCGCCATGCGACGACGCAACCCACTCGCCGCTCTCGATCCACAGCGGGCGTCCCCACGCATCGCGCACGTAGCTGGCCTTGCCGTCCTGTCCGGCGAGTTCAGCATCAAGCGTGAGCTCCGCTCCGTTCAGCCCGCGGCCCTCGAAGCCGACTTTGCCGACCAGCGCCGCAGCCGCCTCGCCCGAGACAGGCTCGCGCACGTAGCGGCGCTCGAGGTGCACGCCGGGGATTTCGAGTTGGCGGATGCGTTGAGCTGTGCGATCGTCCAGCACGCGGCTGATCGCGACGTACCGCGACAGGCCGCGGACCTCCAGCGGCTGGCGTTCCTCGCCGACGCCAGCGAGGCCGCGGAGCCACGCCGATGCCGAAGGCCGATCCTGCTCGCCGATGCCCGCGAGCTTCGCTTCGGCTGTGCGCTCGCGGTTGCGGCTTTGTGCAGCCAGCACGCGGCGTGCGATATCGCCCGGCTTTGCATCGAGGACATCGGCCAACTCGGTAAGCCGAAGCTCGAAGCTGTCGTCGATCGCGGTCGGATCGACGAACACGCGGAACGCCGAGCGCGTCGTCGCGAGCAGTCGGCCACGCTTATCAACCAGCTCGCCGCGCACAGCGACGATCGGCGTGCGCGCAACGCGGCCGGGCATGGCCTCGACGAGTTCATCGCTCGGCGCGAGCTGCAACTGCGCGACGCGGCCTAGCACGCCGCCGAGCACCAGCACGCAGCCAAACACCACAGCCGAAGCCACAGCATCCGCTCGGCGATCAGTCCGCTGCCGCGGCATCAGCGTGTCTCACCGGCGAGGCGGGTTTCCGCAGCTTCGTCGTCATCCGGGGCTGTCGTCGCGATCGGCTCAAAGCCAAGCGGCACATCACCGGTGAGATCGCGTACGGAATCGGGCACGACGCGCGACGCGATGTCAGCCCGCACCATGCTCAGCCGACGATCGAGACGCTGAATCCGCAGCCGCGACTCGGCCAGTTCGTTCGCAGCCTCGAGGCGCGCCTGCCGAAGCGTCAGCAGCATGCACGCGACCGCGCCGACCGCAGCCACCATGGCGCAGAGCTTCCAGAAGATCGGAGACGAGCCGCGTTGCTGCATGGCTCAGCCCGCGGGAATCGTCAGGACCATGCCTGCCTGGATGTCGTCAGCATCGTCGATGAGGTCACGATTGGCTGCGATCAACAGCTTGGCCTTGCGTGCCGAGCCGAGCAGCTTCTGGCTGATCTCACTCAGCGTGTCGCCACGCTTCACGGTGTAGCTCTCGACCCTCGGCGTCGGTGCCGGCTTGGGCGCAGCCGCTGTCCGCGTGCCTTGAAGCTTCGTTGTGCGCACCGCTGCATCGGCACCCGGGATCACGAGTCGCACGCCGACGCGGACGCTGCCGTTCGATCCGATCTTGCCGTCGTTCGCGCTTGCGATCTGCCGCCACTTGTTACCGTCGCTGTAGTACCGCTCCGCGATCTTGTAGAGCGACTCGCCGTCCTTTACGAAGTGCACGCGCTGCTCAAGTCGCTGCTCGGGCATCGCTTGCGTTTCTCGCTCGATCTGCTCCAATTGCTCCGCGAGCCTGCGGCGGGTCTCGGCTGCCTCGTCATCCCGAGGCGTAAGCACCGCAGCGGCCGGCAGGTCCTCGGCTCCGAGGTTGCGCACAGCCTGCCACGCACGGGCGAAGGCTCCGCTGTCGGCATCGCCCGCACCATCTCGGCTCGTCGCGTTCTCGATCGCGCCGCCGAGGCTGTCGGTCGCGTCGTCGGTCAGTTCCGCGAGCACGCGTTCCTTGGAGCTGCGCGGCAGATGCACGCCGGCGTTGATCTCGACGAACGGCTCTCGCGGGGTGTTGCTCGCGACCGGGCCGCGCGGCGTCACCGGAGCGTCTTGCGGCATGGCCGAAGCCTGCCGAGTCTGGCTTTGCGTCTGGCCTTGAGTTTGGCTCTGCATCGGCAGCGGCTCGCCCTCGGGCATCGCAGCCGGCGCTCCGGGAAGCACGTCGATGACTTCGTTGATCGCCAGGCGTGTGCGATCGTCGGGCTCGGCGGCTGCCATCTCGGCAACACTGGCCTTCGACAGGTGATCGCTCACCAGCACACCGACCGCCAAGATCAGCGCGAATCCGATCACCAACGCCAGCTTCTGCTCTCGTTCCATGGCACGCGTCCCTGCCTGCCGACGGGTCTCGCAGCTTGAACTTGCCGCACGACCCCCCGTGATTCCCATGCCGCGTCCGATCCTTGGCCGCGGCGCTCCAGTTTTACCGCGAGTGGCCCAGCCGGACCACTCTCAATTTGGCTGAACGTGCCCGAGGATTGTCACTCGCCTCGGTTTCCGTCGCCACGATCGGCCTGCGCGAAACGACCTCGCCGAGATCATCCGCAACGAGCCGGTTGAATGACTGCTTAACAAGGCGATCTTCGAGCGAATGGAAGCTGATGATGCCGATGCGCGCGCCGGCCGTCAGCCAGCTGTCTGCATCGGAGGCGATGGCGCGCGCCGCAACGGTCACCGCATCGAGCAGCGCCTTCAGCGAGCCGAGTTCGTCATTGACCGCGATACGCAACGCCTGAAACGTCCTTGTTGCAGAGTCGATTCCACCGGAACGCGGACCGATCGCCGAGTGCACGACCTCAGCCATTCCGCTCGTAGAAGTAATCGGCGACTCGGCGCGCACAGCGACAACTTTCGCTGCGATCCGTCGGGCCGACCGCTCCTCGCCAAACTCACGCAGCAGCGAGGCGAGTTCCTGCTCCGGCAGCGTGTTCACCAGCTCGGCTGCGGTGGCTGTGTCGCCGGTCTGGTCATACCGCATGTCGAGCGGGCCATCCTTGCGGAAGGCGAACCCCCGCTCGGCCTGGTCGACGTGCGGCGACGCGAAGCCGAGGTCCGCCAGCAGCACATCCGCGGCCTCAAATCCCGCCTGTCCCGCGTTCCAGCGGACATCCGCGAAGTTGCCGTGCACCGTGATCACTTTGGGGTAGCCAGACCCAAGCGAAGACCGAACGCGATCCGCCGCCGCATCGACGTGTGCCGGATCGAGATCGTTGATCAGCAGCCGGCCGCCCGGGCCCAGTCGTTCGCCGATCGCAGTGGCGTGCCCGCCGAGCCCGGCCGTCGCGTCGATCGCCCGCTCGCCGGGCTTCGGATCGAGATGCTCGAGCACGGCATCCATCAGGACGGGCAGGTGCTTGCCCGCGTTCTTCGGCTTGCTCGGGTTGTCGGGCTCGGCTGCCATCCGCGGACGGTAGCCGGTCGATTACGCTCGCCGCATGCCCACCGCCGCTCGCGTGCTGTTCATTTTGCCGATCGTCGTTTGCACGCTGCTCGGCATCGCCGGCTGTCGGCCGCTGTCGTTCACGGTCACGCTCGACGACGCCGGCAATCCGCTCGATGAGCAGACCGTGATCGACGACCCCGGCCAGAGCGATGCCAAGATCGCGCTGATTGATCTCACCGGGCTGATTGCCGATCAGGAACGCTTCAGTCTGATCGGGTCGGGCGGCAATCCGCTCGACGATTTCCTCATTCGGCTCGACAAGGCCGCGACCGATTCGAGCGTGAAGGCCATCGTTGTGCGCATCAATTCGCCCGGCGGCACAGTGACCGCCAGCGATGTGCTGTTCGACGAGATCCGCCGCGTGTCGACCGAGACGCGCAAGCCGATCGTGGCCGCGATGGGCGAGGTCGCAGCATCGGGCGGGTACTACGTCGCGCTCGCTGCCGATCACATCGTCGCCCAGCCGACGAGCATCACCGGGTCGATCGGCGTCATCATCCCGACGCTGAATTTCAGCGACGGGCTTGGGCGGATCGGGATCGATAGCCGCGCGATCGTGAGCGGGCCGAACAAGAACATCGCCGATCCGTTCGAGCCGCGCGATCCGAATCACGAGGCGATCCTGCAAGGGCTGGTCGATGAGTTCTACGAGCGCTTCCGTGCGCGCGTGTCGGAGCGTCGAGCCGAAGCGGATGCGAGCAGGCTGAGCGAACTGACGGATGGCCGAATCTTCAGCGGGCAGGTCGCGGTCGACGCCGGCATGGCTGACGAAACGGGCTCGGTGCGCACAGCGTTCGGCGTGGCCAAGCGGCTCGCCGGCCTGCCGCGGGCCCGGCTCATCAAATACGGCCCAAATGCCAGCGAAACGCCGCGATCGCCGTTTGCCAGCCTCGACGCTCCGGCTCCGACGCTCGGCAGCCGAACGCAGATCGACGTGGCAGTCGTGGACATCGCTCGCACAGAGCTGACGCCCGGCGTGGCGTACTACCTGTGGCTGCCTGCTGCGGGCGAGTAACCTGCCACCGGCCGGCCGCGTTGCCGGTACCGCCCGATGGAAGTTGGTCGTCGGCGTCTCAGCCCGCAACCGCACATAAGGGGACCGCCATGC